>NZ_JAYGIC010000095.1:0-35871 GCF_034931105.1 Synechococcus sp. CCY9201
ATGTGCTGAACCGCGCTGGTCTGGGCATGGAAGTGATGCACGAGCGCAACGCTCACAACTTCCCGCTCGATCTGGCCGCCGCTGAAGCCACCCCCGTGGCTCTGATGGCTCCTTCGATCGGCTGAGGTCAAGCTTCAACCAACAGGCGGTTGAATCATCAATCTCCTTTCTCGCCCTTCTCTCAAAGAGAAGGGCTTTTTTGTGTCTTGGGCTCGGATCGATCTGATCCATCAGCCGGTAAAGCGGTCAGCCGGTAAAGCGATCAGCCGGCGAAGCGATCGGCCGCGGGGCCGCATACCCCCACATCCGCGCAGAACAGGCCTCCGGCCAACGGCTGCTGGGCGCAGGCCTCAGTCCCGAGCCCGCGGCGCGCCGTGGTGATGAACAGACGATCCAGGGAGGGGCCTCCAAAGCAGCAGGAGGTGATCTGGGTGCAAGGCAGATCCACGATGCCGATGCAATCGCCGGTCTTGGGGTTCCAGCGGGTCACGGCCGAACCTCCATACAGGGCAATCCAGAGCATGCCCTCCTGATCGATGGTCATGCCATCGGGAAGGGCGTTCCAGTCGGCGGGAATCTGCAGGCAGATTCGAGCAGGGCCGGCAAGCTCACCACCAGGGGTGATGGGATAGGCCACCACCTGCAGTGAGGGGGAATCGATCAGATAGAGACAAGACGCCTCCAGGTCCCAGGCCAGACCATTGGAAATGCTGAGGTTGGGCACCAGGCACCGACTCTGCAGCGATGGCTCCAGGCACCACAAGGCACCGGCCCCCGGGGTGAAATCCATGGCCATCGAGCCCGCCCAGAAGCGGCCCCAGGGGTCGCACTTGCCATCGTTGAACCGGTTCAGGGGTTGATGGCGTTCCGGATCATGCAGCGCCGTGAGCTGGCCAGAGCTGGGATCGAGTCGGTGGAAGCCGTTGGCGCAGGCCACCAGCAGATCTCCCCGCTCCGTGGGGACCACACAGCCCACCATGCTGCCCAGATCGAGCCAGCGATTGTCACGGGTCTCCACGTCAAACAGACCGACCCGGTTCGCCTCGATATCAACCCAGAGCAGACGATTGGTCTCCGCCCACCAGGTCGGCCCCTCACCCAGCAGCGCGCGGGCGTCCAGAACGCACTCGGCGGACCAGCGGGGGAGCGAAGCCATCGACGGATCACCGCTGGCCGGAGTCTGACGCGTTGCTCTCTGCTCAGCCGGAAGGGGTAATCAATTTAGGTTGACGCCGATGCCGATCGCCCTCGGCCATCCCGCCGCTGACCCTGGATGATCGCCTCCATCACCCTGTTCACGATCATGTTCGCCCTGGGGATGGGCCTGCAGCCCCAGGCCTTCGGGTCCATCCGTGAACGGCCGGCCCTGTTTGCCCGTGTGCTGGTGGGCTCCTGCGTGGTGGTGCCCCTGATCGCCCTCGGGCTGCTGCTGCTGCCGATCAGCGCCGCCCTCTCCACACCGGCTCGCCTGGCCATCGCCTTGATGGCGATCTGCCCGAGCGCACCTCTGACCCTGCGCAAGGCTGGCAAGAAGGGGGGCGACCGGGAACTGGCTGCGGTGCTGCAGGTCGGCGCCGCCGTGACCGCGATCGTCTCGATCCCCGTTCTGGCGGATGTGTATCGGGCCGCCTTCGCGGTTCAAAGCTGGGATCTGGGCCCCCAGGAAGTGGCCCAGCAGGTGGGCCTGTCCCAGGTGCTGCCTCTGCTGCTGGGGTTGGTGCTGCGCCAGCGCTGGCCGCAATTGGCGCAGCAGTGGCAAGGGCCGCTCGACAAGCTCGCCAACGCCCTCCTGGTTCTGCTGCTGGCCGTGGTACTCGTCACCACGGGCCCCCTGCTCCTTCCCTTCGTGACCGCCAACTGGATCGCCCTGGGATTGATGGCAACCCTGGTGGCGCTTTGCCTGGGGCTGGGCTATGGCCTCGCGGGAGCCGCACGTCACGAGCGGATCACAGTCTCCCTGGTGACCTCGATGCGCAACCCGGGTCTGGCCCTGCTGTTTGCCGGCACCTATGCCCCTGAGATGCCAGCCATCAAGATTGCCATCCTCGTTTACGTGCTGGTCACCGTGGTGCTGTCGATTCCCTTGCTGCAGACGCTGAACCGTCAGCCAGTCCAGGCGAAGGCGAACAGTTGATGGGCGCTAACCGCCCCCAGCCAGGGTCTGGCTGGGAAGCTCGCCGAACAGACGGCGGTAGTCGCGGGCGAAATGCCCCGCGTTGAGAAAGCCCCAGCGCAGGGCCAGGCCACCGATCGTCACCGCCCGGGGATCGGCCGTCAGCAGCTCGCGCCGGATGCCATGCAGGCGATGCAACTTGATGTAAGCCATCGGTCCCATGCCGAGATGCTCCTGGAAACCCTGGAGCAGGCTGCGGCGGCCAGCATGAAGCTGGCGGCAGAGGGCATCGAGCGTGATCGGCTCCTGGGGATGCTCCCGCACCCACTGCTGGGCCTGCTTGACCAGCTCAAGCCTGGTGGGAGCTGGGAGGAGGCTGGCCTGGCAGCTGGAGCCCTGAACCATCGCCTCCAGCACCAGGGGCAGCAGGTCGCGGCTGAGCCCTTCGGGCGGCGGCACGGGGCTGGTCAGCAGGGCCAGCAGGAACCCTCGCAGACGACGATGGCGTTCGGGGCTGATCGCGAGGCAATTCGACGCAAGACCGGTGGCTTCGATATCAGCCCAGCCGAGGTCGGTGCTGCAGCGTTTCAAACGACTGGGCTGCAACAGGATCACACCAAGATCCAGAACTTCCGGCGTGGAGAGGTGAACGTCTGAGCGAACATCGAGACCGAACAGCATGTCGGGACCCACGGCCACACCATGCGCCCGCAGCGGAGTAAGGCTGGGGCCAGGGCTCTGGGTGAGATCGAGGGCCAGCACCTGCTGATCAGCGGGCTTCGGTCCAGCGACATGGAGCCTGCGGTTGAGCTGTAACCGCATCAGCCGCAGAGGTCCGAGCCGCCTCAGGGCCAACTGTCCGCGCATGGGGCCATCAGACAGCTGGCAGATCTGCAGATCCAGGCCGGCCTCTGAGAGATGAACGGCCAGCTGTTCAACCCCGTCGAACGAACGCGGCCGATCCATGAAGGCTTGCACTTTTTGAGTGCCCCAAGCTTGCCACCCTCTGCACCATGGGTCAGTGGTGTTTTAGACGCCCTCTCCCGCGCCCCTGAGCGACAGCCATGCCCAACGGAAAGCCCAACGTCCTGATCCTCTGGGGCGACGACATCGGCCAGAGCAACCTCAGCTGCTACAGCGATGGGCTGATGGGGTACCAGACCCCCAACATCGACCGGGTGGCCAAAGAGGGAGCCCGCTTCATCCACTACTACGCCGAGCAGAGCTGCACCGCCGGCCGGGCAGCGTTCATCTCCGGCCAGAGCGTGCTCCGCACCGGCCTCAGCAAGGTGGGTCTGCCCGGCGCCAAGGTGGGCTACCAGGACGAGGATCCCACCATCGCCGAGCTGCTCAAGCCCCAAGGCTACCGCACCGGTCAGTTCGGCAAGAACCACTTCGGGGATCGGGATGAATACCTGCCCACGATGCACGGCTTCGACGAATTCTTCGGCAACCTCTATCACCTCAATGCCGAAGAAGAGCCGGAGCTGCGCGACTATCCCCCCGAAGCTGATTATCCCAACTTCCGCAAGAACTTCGGTCCCCGCGGCGTGTTGCACTGCTGGGCCAATGGCGACGGCACCCAGCGGATCGAGAACACCGGCCCGCTGACCAGGAAGCGGATGGAGACGGCCGACGAGGAGTTCATGAAGGAGGCCAAGCGCTTCATCAGGGATGCGGTGGCCTCCGGCGAGCCCTTCTTCGTGTGGTTCAACACCACCCACATGCACTTCCGCACCCATGCCAGGCCGCAGGACATCGGCCAGTCGGGGCGTTGGCAGTCGGAGTATCACGACGTGATGATCTATCACGACAACTGCATCGGCCAGATGCTCGACCTGCTCGATGAGCTGGGCATCAGCGACGACACGATCGTGATGTACAGCACTGACAACGGTCCCCACATGAACAGCTGGCCCGATGCCGGCATGACCCCCTTCCGCAACGAGAAGAATTCCAACTGGGAAGGGGCCTACCGGGTGCCGTGCCTGGTGCGATGGCCCGGCCACATTGAAGCCGGCACCCTGCTGACCGGCATCGTCAGCCATCTCGACTGGCTACCCACCATCCTGGCGGCCGCCGGCGAACCGGAGATCAAGCAGAAGTGCCTCGAGGGTTACCAGGCGGGCAGCAAGACCTTCAAGGTGCACCTGGATGGCTACAACATGCTCGACTACTGGACCGGGAAGACGGACAAGAGCCCACGGATCGACTTCTTCTACTTCTCCGACGACGGTGACCTCACCGCCCTGCGCTACGACAACTGGAAGTTCGTGTTCATGGAGCAGCGTGCCACCGGCACTCTGCAGATCTGGATGGAGCCTTTCACCGTGTTGCGCGTCCCCAAGATCTTCAACCTGCTCACCGATCCCTATGAGCGGGCCGACATCACCTCCAACACCTACTTTGACTGGCTGCTCGACCATGTCTTTCTGCTGGTTCCAGCTCAGGCGAGGGTGGCCCAGGCCCTGGAGACCCTCAAGGCCTTCCCGCCCCGCCAGAAGGCGGCCAGCTTCACGGTGAGCGATGCGATCGACAAGATCACCTCCACCCTCGGAAGTTCCTGAGGCCGGCCATTTCCGTCAAGGCCCCATGTCCACCTGGGCCACTGTCTTCACAGCAGGCCTGTCTTCAAAGCAGGCCTGTCTTCAGCGGCCATATCTTCAGCGACTCCGGCCTCAAGGGCCCTGACACATCGCCCCTCTCGCATCGCTCCACTTGGCCAGAACCGCCCGCCAGACCAGCACCATGCAGCCCGGGAAAAACCAACCCGGTCGCCCCCCGGCCCGCGACATGGTGTGGATTCCGGGGGGCGCCTTCTGGATGGGCTCCGATGATCACTACCCCGAGGAGGCTCCGGCCCACCGGGTGACCGTGGAGGGGTTCTGGATCGACCGAACCCTGGTCACCAACACCCAGTTCCAGAAGTTCGTGAAGGCCACTGGCCACATCACCCTGGCGGAACGGCCGGCCGATCCGGCCGACTATCCCGGCGCCGACCCGGCGATGCTGCAACCGTCCTCGATTGTATTCGCACCGCCAGATCGGCCTGTGGGGACAGGAGATCCCTACCGCTGGTGGACCTACCAGCCCGGCGCCAACTGGCGCCATCCCGAAGGACCGGGCAGCTCGATCAAGGGGCGTGAACACCATCCTGTGGTGCACGTGGCCTATGAAGACGCGCAGGCCTACGCCACCTGGATCGGGAAACAACTTCCCACCGAGGCCGAGTGGGAGCGGGCCGCCCGCGGCGGGTTGGATCAGGTCGAGTTCGCCTGGGGGAGCGAGCTCCATCCGGGCGGCCGCATGCTCGCCAACACCTGGCAGGGGGAGTTTCCTCACCAGAACACCCGCGAAGACGGCTACGAGCGCACCTCCCCGGTGGGGGCGTTCCCCGCCAATGGCTACGGCCTGTCTGACTGCATCGGCAACGTCTGGGAATGGACCGTGGATTGGTATCAGCACCACGGTGCCGATGCCGAGATCCAACGCCATCAGCGCCAGCCGAAAGAGGGCTGCTGCACCATCCCCAACCCCAGGGGCGGCTCCCGCGAGGCCAGCATTGACCCCACCTCCCAGCACCTGGGCATTCCCCGCAAGGTGGTCAAAGGGGGCTCGTTCCTTTGCGCCCCCAGTTATTGCCGCCGCTATCGACCGGCGGCGCGCATGGCCCAGGGCATCGATACCTCGACGTGTCATATGGGCTTTCGCTGCATCGTGCGGAGCTGATCAGTGGCGCTGACAACCCTGATGGAGATGGGGATGAATCAGATCGCAGAAACGCTGCGGCTATGCCTGGAGTTTCTGTCGGTGCTGTGCGTGGCCACTGGCTTGGTGATCACGTTGCTGCAGGGATTCTGGCCCCAGGGATTCTGGCCGCAGGGATGTCGCCATCGCGTCAAGCGCCGCCAAGACCAGAGATCATTAAATCGAGCTCGGCTGACCTTCGGCAGCTGGCTGTCGTTGGCGTTGGAATGTCAGCTGGGTGCCGACATCGTTGCCACAACCACGGCACCGTCCAAGCAAAATCTGATCCAATTAGCCTCCATTGCCGTGATCAGAACCTTCTTGAATATCTTTCTGGCGAGGGAACTTGAAGCAGAGCAAACTTTTGAAGACAACACCACAAAGCTGGCAACGGTTCTCGGCCAGGAATCAAAATGACCGCCAATCTCAACAACGAACTAGCCAAGGAGCGCAGCCGGGCAGCCGCCGAGCGCACCATGATGGCCTGGATCCGCACCTGCCTGTCGCTGATCAGTTTCGGGTTCGGCCTCGACAAGATCATCGGCGCCATCGAGCGCTCGCGCTTTGAAGGCAGCTCCCATGCCAGCATGAGTGTGCGATTGGTGGCAATCGGATTCGTACTCACAGGCATTCTGGCGATGGCGGCGGCAACTCGCCAGCACCTGCGCGTGCTTAAACGATTGATGCGTGACGACTTCGTATATGTCAATCAGACATCGATCGCCATCTTCACGGCTGTCGCGCTGACTCTGATCGGCATCGTTGCCTTGGCCCTGTTGATTTCCGGAGCCTCTGTCTCCCGATGATGAGCTGAAACCTCAGGCCGCCTCGTAACACTTCAGTTCTGCCGCATCATTCACCATGCCTCCCATCATCACCTGGTTGGTGAGTGCCACCATCTTTACGGTCATGTTTGCCCTGGGGCTGGGGCTGCACGGATCCTCATTCGCCTTGACGCGGCATCACCCCGGTGTGCTCAGCCGGATCCTGATCGGCACCTGCCTGCTGGTTCCCCTCACAGGGCTTCTGCTGCTGGAGCTTCCTGTGGCGGAAGATCTTTCCACCGCGGCCAAGTTCGCCATCGCTCTGATGGTGATCTGCCCGAGCGCCCCTCTGGCACTGCGTCGGGCGAGTGCGCAGAGCAGATCGGCCGAGCTGGCGGCCCGGATTCAGGTATCGGCAGCCATAGTGGCGATTATCTCAATTCCCTTGCTGGCGCAACTGTTCACCGCGATCAAACCGGTGACGGGGTGGAACATCAGCCCGGTTGAAGTCGCCCTGCAGGTCACCCGGGTTCAACTGATACCGCTGGCAGCGGGGCTGCTGGTGAAAACCTGGAGACCTGCATGGGCAGAGCGATGGAGCAGCACCATCAACAAAGTGGCCACGGCGCTGCTGGTGCTGATGATCGTGGTGTTGCTGGTGATCACAAGCGGCGACCTGATTCCATTCCTGACGAAGAATAGTCTCGGCCTGGCCTTCATGATCGCCATGGTCGTGATCAGCTTCGGCATCGGCTATGGCTTGGCCGGGCCTGGACCGAACGAACGACCAGTTGTCGCTTTGGTGACGAGTACAAGGAACCTGGGACTGGCAGCTCAGCTTGCCGTGGTTTATGGGTCAACCATTCAAGGGCTGATTCCTGCCGTGCTGTCGTACACATTGATCAGCCTGGTGTTCTCCACAATTCTCCTGAATCTGTTGGCGCGCCGAACAAACAGCCCGCTGAGCTGAGTCATCCCCAAGGGGGGCAGACACTTCAGTTGGGGGCGTCTTTGCTGGGTGATCCATCGAACACAATCTGGTCATACTGCCAAAGGCGCCTGAAGAAACGAAGGGCCCGCTTCTCACCGCTAGCCATCTTCGCCGTCTGCACAATCTCGCCCAGGGTTCGCTCCCCATCGATTGCGCCCAACAAACTGGCCTGGTCGCTGTCGATCGGGAGGATCAGATCAGAGCAGGTATGGGCCTGGTTGAGCAGGATCGCCGTTGCACCAGCTGGAAGTCGCTCCCGTACCTTCAGCGTCCAGGGAATCCGTAGCGGGATCAGACATCTCCAGCCATCGCCACGGCGGGAACGGTCCTGCGGAGCCAGGGGATCGGGCCGGTTGATTGCAGCATCCTCCTGCCGAAAAGCCGTGAAATAGTGCTTGGTGATCGTTCCCCGGAACAGTTCCACCGCCGCATGCTGGGACGGAGACGGCAGTGCTCCCAGCTGCGCAGCATGGGGTGTCTGCGCCACCACACCACACTGGGGCAGATAGGGAGCCTGCTCCATCCAACGGCCAAAGGCCATGCCGCATCGGTCGAGCCACGCATGCAACTGGGGAACGCTGTAGGCCCGGTCCTGGGGATGGAGGAGCGCGTCGGCGAGCGCATCAGGATGCAGAAAGTCCTTGGTGGCGCGCATCACATTGGCGAGGGGATGCTGCGGGGGAAGCCTCTGCAACGTGGCGCTGAGGGCCTTGAGATCCTGATCGGAACTGCCGATGTCCAGCAAACGGCAATAGTCCTGCAGCATGTAGAGGCCCGATCGTCCGTAGAGGGCATAGACCATCAACTGCATGGCCCCCTGGGGTTTCAGCACATCCCGCAGCGCTTTCAATCCCTGGTCAGGATCAGGCAAGTGATGCAGCACACCGGTGCAGATGATCTGATCAAACCTCTGGTTCAGCTCACCAATCTGCTCAATCGGCAGTTGATGGAGCTTCAGGTTGGTGATTCCGTGTTTCTGCTGAAGCAGGCGTGTATGGCAGAGGCTGGCTTCGCTGATGTCGATCCCCACCACCGTTGCATCTGGCTCCCTCAGGGCGATCGCTGCAGCCTGGGAGGTGCCGCAGCCTGCCACCAGAATCGTGCGGGAGGCCCGATAGGGAAGGGTCGGCCAGAGCAGGCGAAACATCACCCGGCGTCGCAAGGGATCGCGATAGAGCTCGACGAGGCGATCGAGATCCTTCGGAGGCGCAGGATAGGGATGGCGTTCGTAGAACGTTTGAACGGCAGTCATCAACGAGGCGCCATCAAGCAAGAAACCGTGGTGTGAGGCCCTTTCAGAAGAAGAACTTCAGGCCCACCTCGACACCGTTCTGATAACTGGTATACCCACTGGCTCGACTACTGGCGCCGTTGTCGTAGTCAATCCCCAGATAACGCCAGGAGACATTGAGATCCGTGTTGTTGCCCACCGCATAGCCAAGGCCCACCTGGGCATTGCCGGATAGATCCCTGGCGCCGGAGAGCCCCCAGCCCCCCACATCGGCACGGGCGAAGGCGCGCAGCTTCGGCGAGAGAAACACCGTGGCCTGGGTACCCACCAGAGGTTGCACCCAGGTTCGGCCGAAGCTGCCCTCCCGTTCCACACGCAGCCCACGATCACCATTGCCACGCACCTGAGCCGAGACATCCAGGTTCGCCTGGAGCAGCCGAATCCCGGCGTAGGGAATCACGCTGTAAGCCCCCGGCTTGCCGATCGCGGATTCCGGCGCACCGAAGCGGTAGCGGAGGGCCAGGTCATACATCCCCTGAATGGCGGTGAGCGACCCCTGCCCGGTGAAACGCCCCCGACTGGTGGTGCGGGTGGTCTGATCCCCGACCCGGGCATAGCTGAGATCGGTCAGCAGACCGATGCGGCCATATTCAACGCTGCCACGCGCCGACGTGGCCCACTGGAGGCGTGAGATCAAGTCGCCGAGATCAAGATCCGTGTCGGCCGAGAAGCCCCGAATCGTTGTGGTACCGGTCAGGCGAATCGGCAGAAATCCATACAATTCAACCGTGCTCGCCCAGACCTTTGGATCCGCCTCGATTCGGGCCTGCTCCGGGACCGGCATGGGCGACTCCGCCGGAGCCTCCTCGATGGGTTGTGTCTCCAAGGGCTCAGTCCATCCAGGCAAACCTGTGGTGATCAGCCAGACCCCCAGAACACATCCACCAAGCCGATCTGTTGCGAACCGAACTGATCGATTCATTCGACAGGGCCCGTCTAGAAGCATGCGGTAACAGAAACGTATCCAATCTTACCTCAGCAAACTGGTCAGATTCGGGGCCAAAGCCCATTGCCCATTCGTAACAAGCAGCCCCGCAGCAGCGCCACTCTCCTAAACCTGATCCACTCAGGAGTCGTCCGGCTCCCCCACCGTCCCCAGATCCCACCGATGGTCAGGTTTTGGCTGCGTCCTTGGTTTCGGCTGTTCCATGCCCTCCTGATCGCACCCCGGCCACCGCGGCGGGCAGAACGAGCGGGGCTGACGCTGGCGGCGGGGCTGCTGGCGGGGCTATTGGTTTGGGGTGGCATGGAGGGCCTGTCAACGGCCGCCACAGGTGCTGCTCCAGCCACGGACAGCAAGCCATGGTGCAGTGCAGAACCTGCCTGGATCACGCTGGAAGGCCGCCAGGTGCTGCAGATGCGCTCAGCGATCGGAGCGCAGGACCTTAATGAGGTTGTCCGCCGGGGCAGCGCGGCGCTGCTGCGGGTGGCGCAAGACAACACGATTCAGCCCAAACAGATCGAACTCTTGCAAGACGATCCCTATACACAGATCGGGATCAAGGGGGACAAGCCGGATGTCTTCGTCCGCCTTCTGGCCATCGATGATCGCGTTGCTCAGTGTTTTGACCTCACCCGCGAGGCCTTGGCGACCCGCTACCGCGATCAGATCCGGGGCGCCATCAGCTCTTACCGCAGCAACAACAGTCTCTCCAGCTGGTTGCGTGGCACGGCACTGGCTCTGCTGGTGCTGGGGATTTACGTGCTCTGGCTCCGCTGGCAATCGGCATTGCATCGACGCCTACAGCAGAGCATCTCCCAACTGCATGAAATCCAGCTGGGTCGATTCCAGATCGGCGCCAATGCTCTTCTCAGTGCAGCCCAGGTCACACGGATTCTGAGCCTGACCCTGCGCATCACCCACTGGAGCCTGCTGCTGCTGATCAGCTACCTGCTGATTCCTCTGCTGCTCGGCCTGTTTCCGCCCACCAGTGCGATGGCCGAAGGGCTGCGGGCCCAACTGCTCAGCGTGATCAGTGCCGTGTTCGCGGGGGTGGTGAATTCCATTCCCGATTTACTGACCATCGCCTTGATCCTGGCCCTCACCATCAGCGTGATGCGGTTCAGCACCTTCTGCTTCAACGCCCTGGAGCGGGGCCAGCTGCGCTTCGCCTGGTTTTACCCCGAATGGGCGCGGCCGACGGGCCGGATCGCGGCCGTGCTGATCCTGGTGGGCGGGCTGGTGATCGCCTATCCCTACATCCCCGGCACCAGCACCAAGGCCTTCCAGGGTGCGGGCCTGTTCGTGGGTGTGCTGGCGGCCCTCGGCTCCAGCGCCATCGCCTCCAACATCATCAGCGGGCTGATGCTGATCTACACCCGCGCCTTCACCGAGGGAGACCGGGTGATGATTGAAGGTGTGGTGGGGCTGGTGCAGGAACGGGACCTGCTGGTGACCCGGATTCGCACACCACGCAATGAGCTGGTGAGCATTCCCAATGCCGCGGTGATTGCCGCCTCCGTGACCAACTACAGCTTTTCCCGCCGCGAACTCAGCACTCCTGTTGCCCTGTCCACCACCATCACCATCGGATACGACGTGCCGTGGCGGAAAGTGCACGAACTGATGTTGTCGGCCGCCAGGAGTGCACCGGGAATTTCAGAGGAAATCGAACCGTTCGTGCTGCAGACCGCGCTCAACGACTTCCATATCAGCTATGAGCTCACCGCCTTTGTCAAAGATGTGGATCTCTACCGACGCACCCTCTCCGATGTGCTGGCAGCACTGCAGGATTGCTTCGCGGCCGCCGAAGTGGAGATCCTCTCGCCCGGCTATCACGCCATCCGCAACGGCAATGCCAGCACCTTGCCCAAGAGCGAAGACTGAACCCAAGCGGCCTGAAGCCAGGTGCCCCGTCGTCTTCGCTGCGGCGGCAGGAGCGTCCCCTACGCTCGCGTCAACGTGACGCCGCCATGGGCAGCAGCTTCGGCACCCTGTTTCGCATCAGCACCTTCGGTGAATCCCACGGCGGCGGCGTCGGGGTGATTGTCGACGGCTGCCCGCCGCGGCTGCCGCTCGATCTGGAGGCCATCCAAGCCGAACTGGACCGGCGCAAACCGGGGCAGAGCCGCATCACCACACCCCGCAAGGAGGATGACCGGGTCGAGATCCTCAGCGGCCTGCTGGACGGTGTGACCCTGGGCACCCCCATCGCCATGATGGTGCGCAACAAGGATCAGCGCCCCGGCGACTACAAGGAGATGGCGGTGGCCTTTCGGCCGTCCCACGCCGATGCCACCTACCAGGCCAAATACGGCATCCAGGCCCGCAGTGGCGGTGGCCGGGCCTCGGCGCGGGAAACCATCGGCCGGGTGGCCGCCGGCGCCATTGCCAAGCAACTGCTGGCCCACTGCCATGGCACCGAGGTGCTGGCCTGGGTGAAGCGGATCCACACGATCGAGGCGGCCATCGATCCAGCGACGGTGACCCTTGAGGCCGTGGAATCCAACATCGTGCGCTGCCCCGATGGCGAAAGCGCCGCGCGCATGATCGAGCGGATTGAAGCGATCGGGCGCGACGGGGATTCCTGTGGCGGCGTGATCGAGTGCGTGGTGCGCCAGGCGCCGCTGGGGCTGGGCATGCCGGTGTTCGACAAGCTCGAAGCCGACCTGGCCAAGGCCGTGATGTCGCTGCCCGCCACCAAGGGCTTCGAGATCGGCTCCGGCTTCGGCGGCACCCTGCTCAGGGGAAGCGAGCACAACGACGCTTTCCTGCCCAGCGACGACGGCCGCCTGCACACGGCCACCAACAACTCCGGTGGGATCCAGGGCGGCATCAGCAACGGTGAGGAGATCGTGCTGCGGGTGGCCTTCAAGCCCACCGCCACGATCCGCAAGGAGCAACAGACGATCGATGCCAGCGGCGCCGCCACCACCCTGGCGGCCAAGGGGCGCCACGACCCCTGCGTCCTGCCGCGGGCGGTGCCGATGGTGGAGGCGATGGTGGCGCTGGTGCTGGCCGACCACCTGCTGCGCCAGCAGGGCCAGTGCAGCCTCTGGTGAACTCAGCAGCGCCACCAGGATGCAGGTTGAGATCAGTCAGTCGCGGTTCAATCTGCCGCCGTCGCCGCTTCTGATGCCGGCCCGATGCGGCCGAGCTCGACAAGCAGGAGCCGCAAGGGCTCCAGAGGGTCGACGGCTGCGTCAGGCTCCTCCCCCGGGCAAGGCAAGTCGTCTGAACGATCCAGGCTGAGCGACGAGCCCAGGGCCACCGCATCGACGCCGCTGCGCAGCCAGGGGATCGCATCCGCAGGCGACAGGCCGCCTGCCGCGATGCAGAACGGCAGGGCGCCGAGCGGCGCTCGCAGGCCTGACCAGTAGGCGCGTCCCAGTGCGTGCGCCGGAAAGAGCTTCACCAGCGGAGACCCGAGCAACCGGGCCTGATGCACTTCGGTGGGGCTCATCACGCCAGGCACCAGGGTGATGCCGGCCGCAGCCGCCTGCTGCACCAGCTCGCCATCCAGGATCGGCGACACCACGTAGGAAAAGCCCGCCGCTGAGCAATCAGCCAGGGCTTCGACCGTGCAGACCGAGGCCGCCCCAAGCCTCAGACCTGGAAAGGCTGCGATCAACTCGCGGCATTGGGGGCGCCAGTGCGGAGACTCCTGGAAGGCCAGTTCAACATGACGCAGGCCGAGCTCGACCAGCCGCTCCAGAAGCGGAGCGGCATCAAGCGGGGCTTGGGGACGTAGAACCAGCAGCAGCGGCTGCCTCCGCAAGCTGGGAATCAAGCCGGCCGGATCAGCGGCAACCGCAGCGGAGGGCCTCAAAGGAGAATCACAGCGAGACGGATCCACCGGTGCCAGTGCCGGTGCCGGTCAAGCGCACCGGATCAACAGATCGGTCACACGTATTCGGCCACACGCACATCGCGGCGCACCAGCAACTCCTGCAGATCCTCGGCGTCCACAGTCTCCTTCTCCACCAGCATTTCGGCCAGTTCATCAAGGACGGGGCGATTGGAGCTCAACACCTCGTTGGCTCGTTTGTAAGCCTCAGCTACCAGCTCGCTCACCTCCTCATCGATCGCAGCAGCGGTGTCTTCGGAGAAATCGCGCTCGGCAGCAATATCGCGGCCAAGGAACATGCCCCCCTGACTGCGGCCCAGGGCCACAGGGCCGAGCCGATCGCTCATGCCGAAACGAGTCACCATCTGGCGGGCCACCCGAGCCACCTGCTGCAGGTCGTTGGAAGCGCCGGTGGTCACCTCATCTTCGCCGTAGACGATCTCCTCAGCGACACGGCCGCCCAGGGCAACAGCCATCTGGTTCTGGAGATAGGCGCGGGAATAGAGGCCAGACTCCATGCGTTCTTCGCTGGGGGTGAAGAAGGTGAGGCCGCCGGCGTTGCCGCGGGGAATGATCGAGATCTTCTGCACCGGGTCGTAATCCGGCATCAACGCGCCCACCAGGGCATGGCCGGCTTCGTGATACGCCACCAGGCGCTTGCGCTTCTCACTCATCACCCGATCCTTCTTCTCCGGACCAGCCATCACCCGCTCGATGGCATCGTTCACCTCATCCATGGAGATCTCAGTGAGCTGGTGACGGGCCGCCAGGATCGCCGCCTCATTGAGCAGGTTGGCCAGGTCAGCCCCGGTGAAACCGGGGGTGCGGCGGGCGACCTTGTCGAGGTCTACATCCTTGGCCAGGGTCTTGCCGCGGGCGTGCACCTCAAGAATCTGGAGGCGGCCAGAGTAATCGGGCCGGTCCACCACCACCTGGCGATCGAAACGACCGGGACGCATCAGGGCCTGATCCAGCACATCCGGACGGTTGGTGGCCGCCACGATGATGATGCCGGTGTTGCCCTCGAAGCCATCCATCTCGGTGAGCAGCTGGTTGAGGGTCTGCTCCCGTTCGTCGTTGCCACCACCAAGGCCGGCGCCGCGCTGACGACCCACCGCATCGATCTCGTCGATGAACACGATGCAGGGGGCATTCTTCTTGGCCTGCTCGAACAGGTCGCGCACGCGGCTGGCGCCGACGCCCACGAACATCTCCACGAATTCCGAACCGGAAATCGAGAAGAAGGGCACGCCGGCCTCGCCGGCAACGGCTTTGGCCAGCAGGGTCTTGCCGGTGCCTGGAGGGCCCACCAGCAGCACGCCTTTGGGGATCTTGGCGCCAACGGCGGTGAAGCGATCCGGATTCTTGAGGAAGTCGACCACCTCGGTGAGCTCGAGCTTGGCGCCTTCAATGCCGGCCACATCGCCGAAGGTGACCTGGGTCTGGGGCTCCATCTGCACCCGCGCCTTGCTCTTGCCGAAGCTCATCGCCGGGTTACCGCCGCCGCCCTGGGCGCGGCGCAGCAGGAAGAACAGACCACCGAGCAGCAGCAGCGGGAAGATCAGGCTGCCCACGGCCTGCTGCCAGGCCGCAGGTTCGCGGCTGGGCTGCACGGCGATGTCCACATCGTGATCCGTGAGCAGCTTGAGCAGGTCCTTGTCAGGAGCGAGGTTGACCACGGCGCGGCGGCCGTCGTTCTCCACCACCTGGGCGGTGCCCCGATCAGGGGAGATCAGCACACGCGAGACCTCGTTGCCTTGAACCGCCTCGACAAAATCGCTGTAGCGGAGCGTCCGAGGCGCATTGGCCGGATCAGGGCGATCCAGGAAGGCGGTGCCCACCGCTATCACCACCACGGCCAACAGGACGTAGAGCCCTGCATTACGCCAACCCTTCTTCGCCACTCGACTCTCCGCTCAAGGAAGTAAAGGAATGTTAACCGCCCTCAGGATCGGGCGGTTGGGGGCTCCTTTGGGAGCCTGGGCCTGACGCTCAGCCGGCCGCCGCCCGCAGCACGTCGACCACGCTCCGGAAAGCGAACCACTCGGGGATCTCCTCGCCGCCGCGCAGCATCTGGCGGAACTGAGTGCCGCTGAGCTTCCTCACGTGCAGGCCGCGAGCCTCAGCGTGCTCGGCGGTCACGTAGCCCTCCTCCTCCGTGTAGACGAGGTTGAGCGACGGCACGGTCTCCATCCCCAGTTCAGAGGCATTGTCGCGGGCGAAATCCTGAGCCTGGTAGGGACCGTAGAAATCGTCACCACTCAGGGATGACTTGCAGCCGGCCATGTCGCGGCCGATGATGAAATGGGTGCAGCCGTAGTTCTTGCGGATGATCATGTGCTGCAGAGCCTCCCGCGGGCCGGCCATGTGCATCGAATACGGCAGATAGGCCCAGCGGATCCGGGGGTTGTTCACCTCCGCCGCCAGCCGCTCGTAGGTCTGGAACCGTACGGCACCGGAGATGTCGTCGTCCTGGGTGGGGCCGCAGGTGGGGTGCACCAGCACCACGCCGCCCTTGCTGACGTTGGTGGCGTCCAGGGCCCGCGTGAACAGTTCGTAGTGGGCCCGGTGGATGGGGTTGCGGCACTGGAACGCCACCACGTCTTCCCCCGGCGGCAGGGTGGCGCGCACCTCAGCCGGCGTCTTGCAGGGGAAGACGCGGGTCGGCAGTTCCAGCCCCTGCACCCGTCCACCCAGGTAGTAGCGGCCACGCTCGGTGGCGATCATCCGCACGGCCGGGTGCTCCAGGGAGGTGGTGCCATAGCAACCCTTGGCCTCCTTGACCTTGTCCGGCTCCCAGCGGCTTTCGACCGTGAGCACCGCCAGATCCTGGCCTCGGTAGGTGAGCAGCAGCCGATCGCCCACGGCGATCGAGGCATCGCTGGTGTCGAACACGATCGGCAGACCAAACAGCAGACCGCTGGTGGTGCGGTGCGTCTCGACCACTGCGTCGTAATCCTCCTGGTGCATGAAGCCGCGCAGCGGCGAGAAGCCCCCAACCACCAGCAGTTCCACGTCGCAGGCGTTGCGGTCGCTGCACTCCACCACCCGATCCACGCCCGTCTTGAGCGCCTCTCGCTCGGCCGCCGGCACCATCAGATCCACCAGGCTGCCGCCATGCGGGCCGATCAGACCCTGGGCAGCGGGAGTCGCGGACTCGGCAACCGACATGGAGATCCCAAAAAACGTTGGGACGATTCTCCCAGACCAGCCCGAGGCGGCTCCGGGGGTGGCCATGAAAAAGGGGCCTCGAAGGCCCCTACGCACTTCAATCAGCCGGTCAGGGGATCAGACCTGCTCAAGGCGGCCGTAGAGCTCGCCGCTGATCTTCACATCCACAGCCTGCTTACCACCCATGTCGGTGTCGGAGGGCTGAACAGCCGTGAACACACCGGCGAATTCACCACTGGAGGGATCCACCTTGGTGATGGAAAACTCCATGGTGCCGGTGCCGTCGATATAGCGCTTCACGTTCTCCTTCACCAGCTCCTCGTCGTCGCCCACGGGCACCAGACCCACAGCACTGCTGTAGCCGGTGGTCAGGCCGCGGCCCTTGGGATCGAGGAAGTTGCTGGTGCGGTAGCTCGGGGCGCGGTAGCTACCGGTGAAGTCGGTGCTGGTGCTGATGGCGGCGCCATCGGCCTGGGCCACCAGCTCCTTGCTCGAGAACATGAAGGGCACTTCCTCGCCCCCTGGCATCAGAACGGTGATCGGCTGGAAGTCGATCCCGCCGAGTTCCTTGAAGGTGAGTTGGTCGCCGTCCACGGAGAGGTCGCCGTAGACCTGATCCAGGCTGGAGGTGTAGCGGGTCAGGATTCTGCCGGCCACGAACTGCGCTTCCTGACGCTTGTTTGCCGGTTCTCCTTTGACGAAGACCTCATTGGGGTGCAGGCAGATTTCGCGCAGCTGGTACTTCGTGCCGGCATCGAGGCTGATCGAGCCGCGGGCCGAATCCGGCAGGGTGGGGCAATTGTTGGCGAGACCCGTGTTGTGGATGTCGTCGTAGGTGAGGTTGGCCCGATCAACAGCCTTGGCCCCACCGCTGCACGCGGTCACCAGGGTCAGGCACAGGGCCAGCACGAGGGCCAGCAGGGGACGGAAACGCATCGGGAGAAGCCGCAAGGGCGGAGGATGGAAGGCGGGAGAGAGGAGAACAGGAAGCGCCGAGGCGGATCTTACCGGTGGCAAACCCGCATTCCCGGTAGCATCACAAGGCTCTCAACAACCTGTATGGGGGGAGCCGTCCCCTTTGACAAGAAGCGTCACCGCATGAGTCTCACGAGCCAGCAGCAGGACCACCTCCGCACCCAGCTGGCTGCTCTCGAAACCATGGCCGCAGAGCTGCGCAACGACCCCGAGTCCCTGCTGGATCTGCTGCGCCAGTTGGAGCAGACCCATCGCTCGATTCAGGATGGTCCCTTCCGCGGCAGCCTGCCGGCCGATCGCAACAGGCTTTTCGGTGTTCTGAAGCGCATGGAGGAGACCGGCGGCTGGCCCTACATCCCCCGCCTGCAGCTGCGCACCTTCATGGATCTGCTGCAACAGGATCGTCCTGAGGAGGAGCATCCCCTGGCGGCTTGAACGGCCGCTGTGGGAGCAACACAGCCAGGGCATCCAGCAGCCGATGGGCGACCGCCAGCTTGCCGGCGGGTCCGATCGGTGTGACGGCCTCGCCCGGGCCCAGCAGCCAGCCCTGATTGGTGACTGAGCCGAAACCGGCACCAGCCTGATCAATGGGATTGGCGAAGAGCAACTCACACCCTTTCCGGGCGAACTTTGCGCGGGCCTGGGGCAGCACATCGCCGGAGTGGGCTGCAAAGCCGAGAATCGGCTGGCCATCGGGCCGCAGCTCCTGGCGGCGCCTCACCAGGCCCGCCAGCAGATCAGGCACCGGTTCCCAGCCGCCCTGGAGAAGCGCCTCCAGCTCATGCTTGGCCGGCTTGTTCGCCAGGGGCTTGGCGCGGCGGTGATCGGCCACGGCGGCAGCCATGACGATGGCGTCGTGGCCAGCCTGGCGAGCCTCCAGTTCGTGCTCCAGCTCGGCGGCAGTGGTGATGGCATGGCAGCTGAGACCATCGAGCAGCTGCGGATCCAGCGCCAGCGGACCATGCAGCAGGGTCACAGCCGCCCCCCGCAGACGGGCCGCCTGGGCCAGCAGTACCCCCATCCGGCCGGTGCTGGGATTGGTGAGGCAGCGGGCCGGGTCGAGAAACTCCCGGGTGGGGCCGGCGGTCACCAGCAGCTGGCGGCCGTGCCAGTCCCGCCGCCACCCGTGCAGGGCCAGCGATTCGAGCGCCAGCAGCAGTTGGGCGGGTTCGGCCATGCGCCCGTCACCCACCCGGTCACAGGCGAGCAATCCGGCGGCGGGGCCCAGAGGCAACACCCGCTCGAACCCCTGCAACATCTCCCAGTTGCGCCGCACCGCCGGAGAGCCCCACATCGCCGTGTTCATGGCCGCAGCAGCCACCACCGGCGCCTCGCAGGCCAGCAGAACGCAGGAGAGCAGGGTGTCGCCCAGGCCATGCACCCAGCGGGCCAGGCTGGAGGCGCTCAGGGGAGCCAACAGCACCAGCTCCGCCCATTCGGCCAGCTCCACATGCAGAGGCCGTGACGCCTGCCTGCTCCAGGCATCGGCCTCGAGCAGGCAGGGGTGCCGGCTGAGACTGGCCAGGGCCACAGGACTGACCAGCTGAGCCGCGCTGGGGGTCAAGACGCAACGCACCAGGGCGCCCCGCTTGGCGAGGGCGCTCACCAGGAGCGGCAGTTTCACAGCGGCGATGCTGCCGCTGATCAGCACCAGGATCCGGCGACCCTCCAGCGGGTCAAACCCGGGAAGCGCAGCCACGGCGGGGAGGGGGAAGGGGGCCGGCAAGGGAGTGGAGCGGACAAACGCAGACGGAGCGACTGTCGAGCCGCTCATTCCTCGTCGAAGGGCTCCTGATCCACCAGGTGGACGTAAGGCTTGACCAGCTCAGGTCGATGGATCGCCAGGGCCCGCAACAGGTGCCAGTCCCCCAGGCCCGCGAAGGGCGTGGGGTAGTCGTCTTCCTCGAGGCGCCGGGCAAGCTCAGCAATGCCGACCTCGTCGAAGGCCTCGAGCTGCTCAGGGGTGATCGAAGCCGGGCCCATGGCGGAAAACAGATCGTCAGTTTGATCCTGCCAGGGATGCCGCGGCCGATGATGGTAAAACTGATGGTTGAGGTGGCCGCTGCGAAGCGATCACCCGCCCATGCACCACCCCCTGGGAGTGCGTAATGGGGAATTAGCTCAGCTGGTAGAGCGCTGCGATCGCACCGCAGAGGTCAGGGGTTCGAGTCCCCTATTCTCCATCAATGCCAAAGGCTTTAAGCCACCTGGAAACTTTCGAGTTCAATCTTGCATCGGCCAATGCAGCTGCATGATTCGCCGTTGCCGCAGCGTTGATCAAATTCCAACGACCAGAACAGCGGGCCTTGCTACATCCGACACCGCTGAATAGAACGGTGAAAATAGAAGCCCGAAAGCGAGCAGAGGGGCGTAGCGAGCTAGCCCCATCTGTCACATCGTGGATTCAGACAGGAATCAAGTCTGTTGCCATATTGGGATTCTGCAGGAAGAAATCGGGGGTGATTTTGGCGAAGAAATCATCCGCCGTGGCACCGAGGACAAAGTTTGAACCTGCGCCAGCACCAAGACTTGCAGGGGTGATATTTTGAACAAATCCAATGAAGTTGCCTGACTTGAAGCCGATCAACGTTCCAGCAACTCCATCAAGCACAGTATTCGTAAATTCAAGCTCCGAAAAGGATGCAACACCCGGGAGAACAATTTTATCTCTATTCCCACCCACAAGTGAGAAATCAGTGATGACATCGACTTCAAAGGCATTGGGGGAGGTATTGGCGGCGTCGGTTGGCAGGACAAATCGATCATTACCTGCCCCCCCATTCAGAAAATCTTTGCCTAGATCACCGGTGACAATATCGTCTCCTGCTTCACCGAAAACAAAATCGTTACCTGCGCCACCTCGAACAATATCATTACCAGCCCCGCCACTGACATTGTCGTTACCAACATTCCCGTTGAGCCAATCCGCACCTGCGTCGCCGGCAAGGAAATCATTTTCATTGCCGCCAAGATATTTGTCTCGCCCGGTGCCGCCAACCAAAAAATCGTTGCCGAGGTTTCCGTTTACATCGTTAAACCAGCCAGGGATGGGAATGCTCGAGCCGGTAACCTGATCGTCTCCACCATTCATTCTGGTGGGCTGACCAAGAGAATCAGGGAAGTTCTCAAGGGATACGGTATCAGCCAGGTTGGAAAAATCCCATCTACCATCAGGGCCGAGAATTTGCTGATTTTGGATCGGGGAAGCAGCCATGAGCCATTTTTGAAGTCATTTGATCTTAACGGCTCCGGCCGCCTTCGGAGCAAAGGCATTTGAACTCTTAATCATTGATCAGAGAGAAGTCGACCGCATCAGAGTTCCGAATTGAGTCCCATCCTTTCGCGACGTCTCTGATCGGTTCGATTACTCTGATCTCAAAGCACTCCTCTTCACACCTCGCACAAGGCCATGGCTGCTCTGGAATGGAGTTCAGATGCTGAAGTTGAGTTGAAGGAGGTCCCCTTCTTCGTTCGGCCAGCGGTGCGCCGGCGCATCGAACGGCTCGCCGCCGATGCGGGCCTGGAGCGGATCGAGGTTGCCTTCTACGAGCAGGCCAAGGCACAGTTCGGCCAGAAGTGAGCGGACCTGGCCCGCGCTGATCCGATCCCGGCTCCCTCACGCCCAGCCGTGGTGGGAAGGGCGATGGGGTAAAAGAGAGGTCTGATCCGTTCCCTACCGTTGCGATGTCGCAGTCCAAGCGTGAGCAGGTGGTCAGTCATCTGCGCTACATCCGCCAGGAACTGCGCGAGATGCACCAAGGTGTGATGGAAGACGGACTGCTTCCTGAAGCTGGTGAGGTGAGGGGTGTCATGGCCCAGATGGAGGCCCTGCTCGAATTGCTAGAAGGCAAGGGCTCCCGCAAGAAAGACAGCGAGGGCTGATCCCGGCTTCCAGCGACCAGCCCGTCAGCACGCAGGGCAGGTCTCAGGCTGAGGCCCACCCAATGTGACGGCTATCCTGCCGCTCTGCCGTGCGGTTCACTGGGCTCCGGCTCACTGGACCTGGTAACGGTCGCCCGATGCGAACTCCCTTCCCGGCTCGCCGCTCCAGCCCCGCCCAGCGAATCGAGCAGACCCCCGAAGCAGGATCGTTGCGACCACGACCGACACGCCTGCAGAGCCGGGTGGTCGACGCAGGCGCGGCCCTGACCGGCTGGGCCAGTAATCCCTGGCGACGGCTGGCCCTGCTGCTGATCGTCCTGCTGCTCGGCTTCGTGATCGGCGGTGGCGTCGGCACCATCTGCGGTGCCCTCTCCATCATTGACCACCTGGCGGCCCTGTTCTGCGTGATCGCGATGGAATTCGCCATCAGGGCCCGCCGCTGGTTGCTGCGGCAGCGTGGTGATCATCTGGGGCTGGAACTGCTGGACATGGGCCGGATCGGCCTGCTTTACGGCCTGCTGCTGGACGGCTTCAAGCTGTTCTGAGCTCCGGCCCCATCCCCGGCGGCCAGAAGATAGAGCAGGGCCATCCGCACCGGGATGCCATTGCGGACCTGCTCCTCCACCAGGTTGGCCCCAGGATCGTCGAGCAGATCGCCGGCCATTTCCACGCCACGGTTGACCGGGCCGGGATGGAGCAGGGGAACCGGCTGGCCACACAGGGCCAGGCGATCGCGGCTGAGGCCATAGAGGCGGTGGTACGTGTCGAGGCTGGAGAGCAGTTGCTGCTGCATCCGCTCTTTCTGCAGACGCAGGGTCATCACCGCATCGGCCCCAGGCAACGCCTCCTCAAGGGAGCGCACCACCTGGATCGAGCCACGTCGGGGCACAGGATCCTCATGCTGGCCAGGGGGCGGAGCCGCCACGAAGTCGGCGAAGGCCTCGGGTACCAGAGTGGGCGGACCACAAAGCACCACATCCGCGCCACAGGCGGTGAGGGCCCAGAGATTGGAGCGCGCGACACGCGAGTGCATCACATCTCCCACGATCGCGACCCGCCGGCCCCGCAGGCCTTCGGGCGATGGGGCCAGCGGATCAAAGTGGCGGGCAAGTGTGAACAGATCCAGCAGACCCTGGCTGGGATGGCTGTGCAGCCCATCGCCGGCATTGAGCACCGCCACCCTTTCGCCGGACTGATCGAGATCGCGCGCCAGGCAGGCAGGCACGCCGGCGCAGCGATGGCGTACCACCAGCACCGTCGATCCCATCGCCACATAGGTGCGGGCGGTATCAAGCAGGCTCTCGCCCTTGCTGAGCGAGCTGGAGGACGGGGAGAAACTCTGAACGTCAGCGGAGAGGCGCTTGGCGGCCAGCTCGAAGCTGCTGCGCGTGCGGGTGCTCGGTTCGAAGAAGAGGGTGGTCATCAACCGGCCCTGCAGCGCCGGCAGCTTGCGAGCGCCGGCATCAGGCAGGGAACGAAAGCGCTGAGCCAGCTCCAGCACGGTGGCGAAATCCTGCAGCGAGAACGCCGCCAGGTCGATCACATGGCGGTGGTTCCAGCCGCTCAAGGGGCCGCGGTCGCGCAGAACACCCCACAAGGTAGGGCTCTGCCGAGCAGCAGGGCTCAGACATCCAGCAGGACGGCCGGATCCAGGGCAAACGCCAGCGGCGGCTTCCGATCACCGCGCACGCGGCGGCTGACACTGCGACTGCCGCGCAGATACCAGCGCCAGGGCAGCTCCTGGGCGGAAGAGATGCCGATGCGGGGGCACTGGCACAACGGGTCTTCCCCACGGCTGCGGCACTGATCGAGCCAGTCCTGCAGCCGCGAGGGAACCGGCGCCAGCCACACCCCCGACTCAGGCGCCACGGAGCGGCCATCCAGGCTGCGATCCAGGCCGAAACGGCGGGCCAGCAGAGCGGGGCCTGCCGCCACCCGCTCCGGTTCGCCGGGCAGCGCCACCGCCCGCAGCAGCACGCCGTTGGCCCAGTCTCTGCGGCCGGTCACCACGTTGACGCAGTGGTGCAGGCCGTAGGTGAGATAGACGTAAAACCGCCCAGGCTCACCGAACAGCGTTGCATTGGCTGGACTACGGCGGCGATGACCATGGCAGGCCGGCTCGCTCTGGCAGTAGGCCTCCGTTTCCACGATCAGCCCCCGCAGCGCGGTTCCATCCGGCAAGCGCCGCACCAGCAGGCTGCCGATCAGCTCCGGCGCCACCGTTTCGGCCGGGCGCACAAAGAACCCCTGGGGCAGGGGTGCCGGCAGCCGGGTCACAGGCGCGAGGTCACGAGACGCCACCATCCTGACCGCAGTCCACACAGCGGCAGCGTCTGTCGACAGACTGGGGCCATCAATGAGCGAGTGCCCCCGTGACCGATCCGAGCTCCAGCTTCAATCCAGGCCTCGTGGTGCTGGTGGTGAGCGTGCTGTTCTGTCTCACCACCCTGTTCTTCGGCACCAAGGGCGGCTACTACGACACCGACGCCTACGACGGCAACGGCACGGCCCACTGACCCCACCTGGGGGCTGTTCAGGAGCCCTGGCTGCCGAGCCGTTCCGCTTCAGGGCAGTCCTCGGAGGTCAGCAGATCGTCGGCCGTGTTGGTGCGGCACACGTAGGCCAGGCGGGTGCTGACGGCGCCGATCGAATCGAGACGCACGCTCTCCTCCCAACTGTGCAGCTCGTCGTCGTCTTCGGCGTCGTAGCGCAGGGTGACGAGATCACCATCGATCTCCAGGATGCGCGCCTCTTCGATCCAGCGCTGCTGATCGCGCAGAAACACCCACACCGGGCGCTTCTCACAACAGAACTGTTGGAGCTTGCGGTGCAGCATGGTCCCTCCGGGCTGCAGGCCCATTGATCCTAAGCAGATCCATCCAGGTTGCCGCTGTTCACCATGACCATCTCCCCCAGCACCGAAGCCATCCGCCTGCAGCTGCGCAGCTGGCCGGAGGTGGAGACCTACCTGACGCACTGCAAGGGGGTGATCGTGCCGCTCGGCTCCACGGAGCAGCACGGACCCACGGGCGCCATCGGCACCGATGCCCTCACCGCTGAAGCCGTGGCCCTGGAAGTGGGCCGCCGCACCGGTGTGCTGGTCACGCCGACCCAGGCCTTCGGCATGGCGGAGCACCACCTCGATTTCGCCGGCACGATCAGCCTGCAGCCGGCCACGCTGCTGGCTGTGCTCCACGACGTGGTGCTGTCGCTGGCGCGCCATGGCTTTGAGCGGATCTTCGTGATCAACGGCCACGGCGGCAACATCGCCACGGCACGGGCCGCCTTCGCCCAGGCCTACGGCACCGCCACCGCCCGGGGGCTGCCCCACCCGGAACGGCTGCGCTGCCGTCTGGCCAACTGGTTCACCGCCGCACCGGTGATGCGTGAAGCCCGGCAACGCTATGGCGAGAAGGAAGGCCATCACGCCACCCCCAGCGAAATCGCCCTGACCCTGCACCTGGAGCCGAGCCTGGTGGAGAAGCAGCGGCCCCTGCCGGAACCGGCGCCGGCCGGCCCGATTCATGGCCCAGCCGATTTCCGCCGGCGCCATCCCGATGGCCGCATGGGTTCCGATCCCTTCCTGGCCAGTCCTGACCACGGCAAGACCTTTCTGGATCTGGCGGCCACGGCCCTTGCGGAGGATCTCACCGCCTTCCTGGCCGAGTAAGTTCCCCCTCAGCCTCCCCCCCGACCCGGGTGCAGCGATGAGCAGGATCACGGCCGACGATGTACGCAAGGTGGCCCACCTGGCCCGCCTCGATCTCCCCGAGGAGAAGATCACCACCTACACCGGCCAGCTCGAGCGCATTCTCGATTACGTGGCCCATCTCCAGCAGGTCGACACCGAAGGCGTTGAGCCCACCACCCGGGCCGTCGAAGTGGTGAATGTGACCCGAGCCGATGCGGTGGACACCACTGCGGAGCGCGAGCAGCTTCTGGATCTGGCGCCACAGCGCGAGGGCGACTTCTTCCGCGTGCCGCGCATCCTGGCTGAGTAAGGGCTCAGCGGACCGGCGACACCGCCGTTCGATGCAGCAGCTCCAACACCCTGCGGCGGGCATGGCGGGTCGGCATCAGAGCAGCCAGAGGCCTGAGTCGACTGCGGCGCTTCTTGTGGCTGCGGACACCGAGAAAGATGTCGTAGAGAAAATTAAGACCATCGGTGCGGGTCTCGAACAACCCGAGACGCTGAGGTGATCCCTTGGCGTCAAGAATGTGGCGGGTGGCGTGATAGGCGTCCTGGTACTCAAACCAGGGAATCGATGGCCAGAGATGGTGAATCAGGTGATAGTTCTGCCCCATGATCAGCAGGTTCATCAACCGGCCCGGGTAAACGCGGGCGTTGTGCCAGCGGTTGCGCGACTGAAAGGGCCGGTGAGGCAGATAATCGAAGAACAGACCCAGGGTGACCCCCACCATCAGCGCCGGTGCGAACCAGCAGTTGAAGACGAAATCCTGGAAGCCATACTTCAACGACGCAAGCACGATGGCAAAGAAGAGGCCGCGAGCCAGACCCCACTCCAGTAATTCATAGCGGCGCCAGAGGTGATGCCGGAAGAAGAAGACCTCGTGATAGAAAAAACGCGGTGCGATCAGCCACAGCGGTCCAAACGTGGAGACGATGTGATCGGGATCGTGTTTGGGATCGTTCACATGGGCGTGATGCTGCAGATGCACCCGCGTGAACACCGGAAAGCTGAAGCCGAGCAGCATCGCCGCCCCATGGCCCATCACCGCGTTCCAGAAGCGGCTGGGGTGGGCGGCGTTGTGGCAGGCATCGTGAATCACGGTGCCCTCCAGATGCAGAGCCAGGAAGCCGAGGGCCAGCAGCACCGGCAGGGGCCAACCGGCGCCGAACCAGCCCCAGATGGTGAGCCCTGCCAGGGCATAGCCCCCCAGGAACAACCCCACAGTGGGATTCCAGGCATCCGGCGGGTCGAGGAACTCTCGCGGCACCGCACTGGAAGGGGAACGCATCAGCACCTGGGTGGCAGGGGTCTGAATCGAACGCGCCTCAGTCGCCAGCGGAGATTCCATCATCGTCTGCTGATGCACCTGAGGCCAAAAGGTCACACAACCTAAAAAACCGGGAATGCCCACCGGGGGACTTGAACCCCCACAGCCTGAGCCACTGGAACCTAAACCCAGCGCGTCTACCAATTCCGCCAGGTGGGCGTGTGGCGACTCTAGGGAGTGTCGGGGAACAGCTTCCACAATGGGGGCCGTACGCCACACCGCCATGCTCGCCACCCTGGGGGGAAGCCTGGCCCTGCTGCTGGGGCTGGCTGTTCTGTTGCTGCCGCTGCTGGCCCAGGAGCTGAGCCGTCCCCGCGACGCAGTGTGGGGGGCGGTGGTGCTGCTGCTGGGGCTGGTGCTGGTCACCAGCGCCGACCGCCTGGTGGGAGCGCCGATGGTGGCCGTGCTCTGCGGCGGCCTGCTGATCGGCCGCCTCGGCAGCGAGGTGGGCCAGGCCCGCTGGCGTCAGCTCACCCCCGAAGAGCAGCAGCGGCTCTGGTCGTTGGAGCGGTGGCGTACCAGCCTGCAGCAACTGCTGGTGGCGGTCGGCAAGCTGATCGAGCTGGTGATGGGCCTGGCAACGGGACTGGCCAGCTGGATCCAGGAGCGGCGCCAACCGCGCAGCGTCACCAAGCGCTGGGTGCGGCAGGAGCCTGCGGCCACGGACAGCTCAAGGGACAGTTCTGACCAGGAAGCCAGCGCCGACATGGACTCCAACCCAGGGGCCGAGCGCAACCCCGGTGCCGATGGCCTGCAGGGCCAGGAGCCCGCGCCCCAGCACAGCCCCGAGACCGATGGGGCCACCGAGCACCAGCCTGCGCTGGAAACCAGCCCAGAGTCCGACGGATCGATCCCTCCCCTGACTGCCCCCAGGCATGAGGCCGAAACCCAGCCAGCGGGGACAGCTGCAGCGCCCAGCCCTGCCCCGGAGGACGATCTGACCCCCTCCGACCTGACCCGGGAACCATCAGAACCGCAACTGTCGGCTTCGGTTCAGGACCAGGCTTCGAATCAGGAGGCGACAGCATCGGAGGAGGTTGAAGCCGGCCCCGAAGCTGACGAAGCCAAGACCGAAGCCGAAGTCCAGGCCGAGGTGGGATCGGCCCCAGTGGTGCGCAGCTTCGAGGATGTCGACGCGCTGCTCCGCTCCACGCCTGAAGCACCCTGACACCGAAGACACCGGCGTGCCAGAGCGTCGTCACGCCGGGGCGAATGCAGCGGGACGGGATAATCGCGCCTTGCTGCACCGAGGCGTCGTGACCGCCAGCCCGGCCTCCCCCTCGTCCTCCGATCCGGCTGCGGCCGCGGGCCCCACCGCAGAGGTGTCCTACAAGGACACCCTCAACCTCCTGCAGACGCCCTTCGGCATGCGGGCCAATGCCAAGGTGCGGGAGCCGGAGCTGCAGCGCTTCTGGGTCGAGCAGCGGATCTACGAGCGTCTCAGCCGCGAGAATCCGGGAGAACGCTTCACCCTGCATGACGGGCCGCCCTACGCCAATGGCGCCCTGCACGTGGGTCACGCCCTCAACAAGATCCTCAAGGACATCATCAACAAAACCGCCCTGTTGCAGGGCAGGCGCTGCCGCTTCGTGCCGGGCTGGGACTGCCACGGCCTGCCGATCGAGCTGAAGGTGCTGCAGAGCCTCAGCAGCAGCGAACGCCAGGCCCTCACGCCGATCGCGCTGCGGCGCAAGGCCCACGCCTATGCGCTCGAGCAGGTGGAGGGCCAGAAGGCCGGGTTTCGCCGCTGGGGCATCTGGGCCGACTGGGACCAGCCCTACCTGACCCTGCACAAGTCGTATGAGGCGGCCCAGATCGGCGTGTTCGGCCAGATGGTGCTGGCCGGGCACATCTACCGCGGGCTCAAACCGGTGCACTGGAGCCCCAGCTCCCGCACCGCCCTGGCGGAGGCCGAGCTGGAGTACCCCGACGGGCACACCTCCCCGAGCGTCTTCGTCGCCTTTCCGGTGGTGGAGCTGCCCGAGCCGCTGCGCCAGGGCCTGCACAACGCCGGCGTGACCCTTGAAGGCGCTGGCTCCCTGGCGGTGGCGATCTGGACCACCACGCCCTGGACCCTGCCGGCCAACCTGGCAGTGTCGGTGAACGACCGACTCGACTACGCCATCTGCCGCATCGGCCAGGGCGGAGGCGGTAGCCAACACCGCGCTGCCCACCTGGTGGTGGCGGCCGATCTGGCCGCCAGCCTGGAGCACACCCTGGGGCTGAGTCTCGAACCCATCCTTCGGGTCAAGGGCGCGGAGCTGGAGGGCATCACCTACCAGCACCCCCTGCTGGATCGCAGCAGCCCGGTGGTGATCGGCGGCGAATACATCACCACCGAAGCAGGCACCGGCCTGGTGCACACCGCCCCCGGCCATGGCGTGGACGACTTCAACACCGGCCGCAAGTACGGCCTGGCGGTGCTCTGCCCGGTCGATGAGGCCGGCAACCTCACCGCCGAAGCCGGTCCATTCGCCGGCCTGAATGTGCTGAAGGAGGCCAATGGGGCCATCATCACCGCCCTGCGGGATGCCGGCGCCCTGCTGGCGGAGCAGCGCTACGAACACCGCTATCCCTACGACTGGCGCACCAAGAAACCGACGATCTTCCGGGCCACGGAACAGTGGTTCGCGTCAGTGGACGGCTTTCGCGACCAGGCCCTCGCCTCGATCGCCGCCGTGGACTGGCTGCCCGAGAGCGGCCGCAATCGCATCGAGGCGATGGTGCGGGACCGGGGCGATTGGTGCATCTCGCGCCAGCGCACCTGGGGTGTGCCGATCCCCGTGTTCTATCACCGCAGCAGCGGTGAGGTGCTGCTCAACGCCGACACCCTCGACCACATCCAGGCCCTGATCGCCGAGCACGGCTCCGACGTGTGGTGGGAGCGCGATGAGGCAGGCCTGCTGCCACCCGCCTATGCCGACCAGGCCGATCAATGGCGCAAGGGCAGCGACACCATGGATGTGTGGTTCGATTCCGGCTCCTCCTGGGCCGGCGTGCTCGGCGGCCTTGCCGCCGCTGACGCCCCGGCGGAGGCCTCGCCCCTGAACTATCCCGCCGACCTCTACCTGGAGGGCTCGGACCAGCACCGCGGCTGGTTCCAGAGCAGCCTGCTCACCTCGGTGGCCGTCAATGGCCACGCCCCCTATCGGCGGGTGCTCACCCACGGCTTCACCCTGGATGAGAAGGGCCGCAAGATGAGCAAATCCCTGGGCAACGTGGTCGACCCGGCGGTCCTGGTGGAAGGCGGCAAGAACGCCAAGCAGGATCCCGCCTATGGGGCCGATGTCCTGCGGCTGTGGGTGAGTTCGGTCGACTATTCGGCCGACGTGCCCCTCGGTCCGGGGATCGTCAGGCAACTGGCGGATGTGTACCGCAAAGTGCGCAATACGGCCCGCTATCTGCTGGGCAACCTCCACGACTTCGATCCGCGGCCCGTGGCCGAGGGCGGCGATGCGATCGCCTACGCCGAGCTGCCGCTGCTGGACCGCTGGATGCTGCAGCGCACCGCCGCCCTGATCGATGCGGTGACGGGCGACTTCGAGCGCTTCGAGTTCTACCGCTTCTTTCAGGCGCTGCAGAACTTCTGCGTGGTGGATCTCTCCAACGTCTACCTCGACATCGCCAAGGATCGGCTCTACGTGAGCGGCGCTGCCGAATTCCGCCGCCGCAGCTGTCAGACCGTGCTGAGCCTGGTGCTGGAGCGTCTGGCGGGGCTGATCGCACCGGTGCTCTGCCATATGGCTGAAGACATCTGGCAGAACCTTCCCTACCCCGTGGCCGAGGTCTCGGTGTTTGAGCGGGGCTGGCCCACGGCGCCAGCGGACTGGGCCGCACCCGAACTGGAGAGCTCCATGGAGCGGATTCTCGAGCTGCGCGCCCTGGTGAACCGCCAGCTGGAGAGCTGCCGGGCCGAAGGGAAGCTCGGTGCCTCCCTTGAAGCCCAGGTGCACCTGGAGCTCGGCGCCGGTGAGGCCGCAGCGGCCCTGCAACCCTGCCTCGACTGGCTGGCGGGTTCAGCCGCGCCAAGCGTCGACAACCTGGCCGACTGGCTGCTGGTCTCAGCTCTGCAGCTGGGCGGTGCTCCCCCTGACGCGGTGCTGGCCGAGGCCAGCGCAGGCGGCATCCAGGTGCGGATTGCCCGGGCCGAGGGCGAGAAATGCGAGCGCTGCTGGCATTACGAAACCGACATCGGCCAGCACACCCTGCACCCCAGCCTCTGCGGCCGCTGCGTGGCGGTGCTGACCACCTGAATTGAGCCGGAGTTCAGCCGGCCAGGCACCTCAGCACCAGCGGGCCGGGTCCAACAGCAGCTCCATCGGCACCGGCCCCAGCAGCACCTGCTCGGCACCGGGCCGCAGGGGGCCCACCAGCAGTTCGGCGGCTTCGATCCGTGCGCCCGGCGGCAACGCCGACTGGTCGGGATCGACCTCTGTGGGGTGCGTGGTGCTGCTGGAAAATCCGCGGAACACCAGCAGCTCCAGGGGGTCCTCGCCGAGGGAACCCCGCAGCCGCAGCACCCGATCGGGCCGGTCCCGGCTGATCTCCTCCAGCCTGGCCAGCACCCCACAGCCGGCAGCGCCCGTCTCAGAACTCACCGGCCACCCTCCCCTGCTTGGGCAGCCGCACCAGCAGCCACTGCAACAGCCCCACCCCATAGCCCACCAGGGCCAGGTAGCCCACGAAGGCCGCCACCGCCGGCGTCCAGTCGGCGCCGAAGACGAAGTCAAAGACCCGGTCGACGCCCCCATGAATGCCCTGCGGCGCCTCCAGCCAGGCACGGCAGAGGGTGCGCTCCAGGGCAGCCCCACCCCCCAGGCAGGGAAGCGCCGTGGTCGCCAGGCCCGCCCCGAGCAGGGCCAGCACCGTGAGGCTCCAGCGCCAGAGGCGCAGGGTGAGCGGCAAGGGACGCCAGGGCGGCAGGTCGGCCAGTTCCTCGTTGAGATCGACCCAGAACCACAGGGACGCCACGATCAGCAGCGGCGCAATCACCAGCAGGGCGTAGCCGAGCGGACGGCGATCGGTGAGCAGCAACAGGGCCACCAGCAGCAGGCTGGCCACCTTCCAGTAGATCGTGAGCAGCCGCACCAGGGCCGTCTCCCGACGCAGCGCCGCCCAGACCAGCAGCACCAGCGGCAGCCCCAGGGCGAACACGCTGGCGAGCCGCACATCCAGCCACACCAGCGAGCGATACAGGAGATCGGACTCGAACACGGCGGCGGCGGTACGGGAAGACGCCATTATCCGCAGCCTGCCTGAGGCGATAGGGTCCGCCCATGGCCGCATTCCCATTCCTGCGCTGGCTCGAGCCAGCTGAGCCGGCTGCCTGGTGTCGCAGCGCGCTCTCCCAGGAGGCCTCCCTCGAGGCCGCGGTGGATGCCGTCGCCGGCCAACTGAGCAGCAAGGAAGAAGCCGATCTGGCCCTGGTGTTTGTCTCGAGCGCCTACGCCAGTGACCTGCCACGTCTGCTGCCACTGCTCAGCCAGCGGCTGCGCTCCAACCATTGGCTCGGCTGTGTCGGCGGCGGTGTGGTGGGCACCGACCCTGCCGGGGTGCCGCGGGAGCTGGAGCGCGAGCCGGCCCTGAGCGTGACCCTGCTGCGCCTGCCCGGTGCAAGGCTGCACCCGTTCCAGATCGACACCAGCCAGCTGCCTGATCTGGACGGCCCCGCCGAACCCTGGATCGATCGGGTCGGCACCGCCGCAGGCGCGTCTGCCTCGATGCTGCTGCTGGTGGATCCCTCCAGTCCGGCCATCAACGACCTGATCAGTGGCCTCGACTACGCCTTTGCGGGGGTCGACAAGGTGGGAGGCATCGCCGGACAGCACAGCGCCAGCCATGGCTCCCTGCTGTTTGACGGCTCGGTCTGCACCGGCGCGGTGGGCTGTCTGATCGAAGGAGCCTGGCGGCTCGATGCGGTGGTGGCTCAGGGCTGCCGGCCGATCGGCCCGGTGTTCGAAGTGGAGCAGGCCCAGCGCAACGTGGTGCTGGAAGTGAGCCTCGGCCAGCGGCGCAACACCCCCGTGGCCGCCCTGCAGGAAATCCTCACGGCCCTCACCCCGGAGGAGCGGGAGCTCGTCAAGCACTCCCTGTTCCTGGGTGTGGGGCGCAGCAACTTCAGCCTCAGCAGCAGCAGCGAAGACTCGGCGGCCTTCCTGGTGCGCAACCTGATCGGCGTCGATCCCCGCAATGGCGCCGTGGCCGTGGCGGAGCGGATGCGGGTGGGCCAGCAGGTGCAGTTCCAGCTGCGCGATGCCGCCGCCTCCAGCCAGGAGCTGCGCCAGCTGCTGGCCAGCCAGGCTGAACGGGAGCCGGAGCCACTGGCGGCATTGGTCTTTGCCTGTCTGGGCCGGGGCCAGGGCCTCTACGGCCGCCCGGACGGGGATGTGAGCCTCTGCCGCGCCGCCTTCGCGACGGTGCCGATCGCCGGGGCGTTCTGCAACGGCGAAATCGGGCCGGTGGCGGGCAACACGCACCTGCATGGCTACACCGCCAGCATCGGCTTCCTGGTGCCCCAGGAACCCGTGGACCCGGTCGCCTCAGCAGCCGAAGCGGCGGCCTGAGCGCCGGAAGCGACACTGCCGCCATGGTGCGTCAACACGTCAATCCCCTCAGCCGCCGCCACCAGCTGCCGCGGCCCCTGCCACCACTGAACGACCTGTTCGCCGATCCGTCCCTGCCGCTTCGGCTCGACATCGGCTCGGCCCGCGGCCGCTTCCTGCTGGCCCTGGCCCAGGTGGATCCGGGCTGGAACCATCTCGGCGTCGAGATCCGCAGGCCCCTGGTGGAGGCCGCCGAGGCCGACCGCCAGGTCCTGGGCCTCAGCAACCTCCACTTCCTGCTCTGCAACGCCAATGTGAGCCTGCAGGACTGGCTCAGGGCCCTGCCGGAGGGCAGGCTGGAGCGGGTCACGATCCAGTTCCCCGACCCCTGGTTCAAGACGAAGCATCACAAGCGGCGGGTGCTGCAGCCCGCCCTGCTGCACGCGATCGCAGCCGCCCTGGCGCCGGGCCGGGAGCTGTTCATCCAGAGCGACGTGCTGGCCGTGATCGAGCCGATGGTGGACCTGATCGAGGCCAGCGCCTGCTTCACCCGTCCGCCGCAGGACCGGCGCCCCTGGCGCGACCACAACCCCCTGCCGGTGCCGACCGAACGGGAGCGACTGGTGCTGGAGCAGGGGCTTCCGGTGTACCGCGTGCTCTATCAACGCGCCCTGACGCCCGCCCCCGGATTGGAGGAGAGGGTGGCGCTGGCCGCCGATAATCCCGCCACTGAGCCGGTGCACACCACCGACTCCTGCGCCGCGGAGCCACCAGCCCCTTGACCTCCCCTGCCCCCACCCCCTGGCTGCTGCGCTGGCAGGGGGTTCTGGCCAACACCCCCGCCGGCCCCCTCAGCAGCCGGATGCCCCTGGTGGCGGGGGTGGTGCTCTGCGCCCTGATGGCCGGCCTGCCGCTGGTGACCCGCGCAGGGCTGAGCCTGCTGATCCTGGCCAGCGGCCTGCTCTGGCTGGTGTGGGCCCTGCGGACGCCGGCGCGGGGCCTGAGCCCGATCAATGGCTGGCTGCTGGTGGTGCTGGCCCTGGCGGTGCTGGCCACGGGCTTCTCGCCGGTCCCGGCTGCCGCAGCCAAGGGGTTGCTGAAACTGCTCAGCTACATGGCCGTCTATGCCCTGATGCGCCAGCTGCTGGCCGCCGCTCCGGTGTGGTGGGACCGGATCGTGGCAGCGCTGCTGGCCGGCGAGCTGGTGACCAGCGTGATCGGCCTGCGGCAGCTCTACGCCAACACCAGCGAACTGGCCCGCTGGGCCGATCCGAACTCAGTGGCCAGCGGAACGGTGCGGATCTACAGCACCCTGGAGAACCCCAACCTGCTGGGGGGCTATCTCCTGCCGATCCTGCCCCTGGCGATCGTGGCCCTGCTGCGCTGGCCCGGCCTGGCCCGCAAGCTCTATGCTCTCGCCTCCCTGGTGCTGGGTGCTTCAGCTCTGGTGCTCACCTACAGCCGCGGCGCCTGGATGGGGATGGTGGCCTCCCTTGCCGTGATCGGCCTGCTGCTGGCGATCCGCCAGACCCAGACCTGGCCCCTGCTGTGGCGGCGCCTGTTTCCGCTGTTGCTGCTGGGAGGCGGGGCCCTGATTCTGGTGCTGCTCGTCACCCAGGTGGAGCCCCTGCGGGTGCGGGCGATGAGCCTGCTGGTGGGCCGCGAGGACAGCTCCAACAACTTCCGCATCAACGTCTGGCTGGCGGCCCTGGACATGATCCGCGACAGGCCATGGCTGGGGATCGGGCCGGGCAACACGGCCTTCAACCTGATCTACCCGCTCTATCAGCAACCCAAGTTCAACGCCCTCAGCACCTACTCGATCCCCCTGGAGCTGGCCGTGGAAGCGGGGATTCCCGGTCTGCTGGCCGGCATCGGCCTCGCTCTGGCAAGCATCAGGGCCGGGCTGGCCCAGTGGCGTCAGTCCGGCGTGCTGGCCCTGCCCTGCCTGGCCTCGGTGGCGGTGATCGCCGGGCTGATGGTGCAGGGCCTCACCGACACGATCTTCTTCCGGCCGGAGGTGCAGCTGATCGCCTGGTTCTGCCTGGCCACCCTCGCGGCCGCTCCAGCATTGAGCCGGGCCACGGATCGCCCCTGATGACCGGCTCGCCAGCACCAGTGCCTTCGCCAGGCCTGATCGCCGGCTTCGACGCGGGCCAGAGCCACACCTGCTGCCGGCTGGCACGGCCCGATCCGGCATCCTGGATCCTGGCGGAAGGCGAGGGGCCGGGCGTCTGCCACCTGGCGGCACCGGACGGTCCGGAGCGCTTCCGTGCGGCCCTGCAGCTCAGCCTTCAGAGCGCTCTGGAACGGCTGCCGGCCGAGGCGCAGGCCCAGACAGGTCTGCAGCCCCTGTTGGCGGCGGCGATCGGCGCCAGCGGGATCGAGCAGGGAACCGCCGTTCAGGAAGAGGGCCGACGCCTTGCCGCCCGGGCCCTGCAACTGCCCCTGGAACGGCTGGAGGTGACCGGCGATGAGCGCACCGCCCTGCACGGCGCCTTCGCGGGCGGGGTCGGCATCCTGGTGATCAGCGGCACCGGCACGATCGCCGTGGGCCAGGACGGCCAGGGCCGCAGCCACCGCTGCGGC
>NZ_JAYGIC010000096.1:0-26068 GCF_034931105.1 Synechococcus sp. CCY9201
GCCGCAGTGGCGGCGGCCCGCTGCAGAAGCGGCTCCAGGACCTCCTCCAGCGGCTGGCCTTCCGGTCCGGCGAGCACCGGCGGCAGCAGCAGGGGCGTGGTGCCGCTGCTGCCCGTCAGGGCCTCCGGCGGCGCCAGGGCACTGATGGCTTCCACATAGCGGTTCAGCTGGCGTTCCTCCGCCAGCAGTCCGTCCACCAGGGGACGGCTGCTGCTGTCCTGCTCAAGCCGGCGCCGCAGCAGCTGCGCGAAGGTGCGCAGGGCGGCGAGGGGATTGCGCAGCTGATGGATCAGCAGCCGCAGCTGTTCGTCCTGGCGCTGCTGGCGCTGCAGGAGATGTTGCCGTTCCAGATCGATCCGCAGGGCCTCGGTGAGGCAGTGGGCCACCGCCTCGAGCCGCTCCACCAGCGGCATCGGCCAGCTGAGGCTGCGACTCTCCACCTGCAGGGCCCCCAGCAGGGCCCGGTCGTGGCGCAGGGGCAACCAGCGGCGGCCTTCGGCGGGCATCTGCAGGGTGCGATCCGAGGCCACCGCCGGCAGTGCTCGGCCATCACGGGGCCATTGGCCCACCGGCATCAGGCTGAGGCGTCCGTCTGCCCCAGGCAGGGCCAGATACACCACCACAGACTTCAGGTCTTCGCGGTCGGCGAACTGGGCCAGCTGGCTGGTCAGCAGGGCCAGAAACCGCTCGGAGACCTGCATCAGCAGAGACGGCGAGGGGGTTCGCGGAAGAAGTCCGGGGAGGGCGTTGAAAATCCCAGAAAAAGTCTTAAGATCCTGGTATCGACCAATACTTCCCAGTCCGCGAGCGGACGGTAAGTCGCAGTCGTCACGGCCAACATGTTGCGCTTCTCCGCAAATGAGGCTACAGCAGAGCCAGGTTCGCCTCCCTCTCCTGGTCTGAGCTCCGCCGCCGCGGGTTCAGGCGTTGTTGATGACGCGGCCACCGCAGGCGTTTTCCCGAAAACGTCTGCGGTGATCCGTTCCGGACGACAGACGTTTGGGCGTCTTCCGTGGCTTCTTTGCTGGAGCCGCGGATGACACGGTTCAGCTCGGCTTGCCGGCTGAATCTGTCGTCCCTCCTTCCCTCCTCTCTCAGCCTCCCGCCCGCGGGAGCCGTGTCATGTCGAAAAAGCGCAAGCGGATCAGCCGTCGCCGCCTCGCCGGCCAGCGTGTTCTGGCCCATGTCTCCACCCACAACCTCGAAACCGGCTCCCACAAGCCGGTCACCGCGGCGCGTCGCTACATCGCCGAAGTGGGACTGGAAGCTCCGGCCATCCTCAACGTGCGTCGCAACGAGCACACCACGGACCGCTTCTTCTGGGGTGAGAAGGGCCTGTTCAGCGCTCAGTACGCCGAAGAGAACCACTTCCTCTTCCCTTCCCTGCGTCTGATTGTCGATCAGATCGGCGAGGAGGTGCTGTTCGAAGGTCTGGAAGCCATGGCCTCGGACGACTGGGAGGAAATGGAGGAATACGAGTACGCCTTCGTTTGAGGGCGGCAGCGGAACGGAGCCAGCGGCCACGGCACCGTCACGGGTCGCTGGACTCGCTGGCTCCTGCATCACGATCCCTGGCGCTCATCACGTCCTGCATCGCGTTCTGAATCTCAGGGGGGGCTGAAGGTCACCCAAGATCAGGCATGCCTCATCAGCCAGCTGTCGAGGCTTGCAGGTGCTGGGCCAGAAAGGCTCGGATCCGCGGCAGCAGGTCTTCATCGATCGTGTGGCCGCCGGCGAAAGCCAGGCGTTGCACCGGATGTTGTGCCTGTGCAACGCCGGTGAGCTGGCGCTCCAGCTTGAGGCTGGCCGCGAAGGGCACCACCGGGTCCTGTTCGCCATGGGTGAGCAGCACAGCCATGTGCAGAGGGCCTGGCTGCCAGCCGGGATGGGGGTAGCCGCTGCAGCTCACCAGCGCCGCCAGTGGCAGCCCCTCGCTGTCAGCGCTGGTGCCCACATCGATCGCCATGGCGGCTCCCTGGGAGAAGCCCAGCAGCGCCGTGTTCGCCAGGGGAACACTGGTCGCCAGTTGCTCGAGCCGCTGGCGCAGATCCCGGCGGGCCTGGGGCAACTGCGGCCATTCCGGCTGCTGCAGGTCGTACCACTGCCGCCCCTGGCCGGCGGGATGGGGATCGGGCGCCCGCAGTGCCACCACGCTCACCTCCGGGCCCACCAGCAACGCGCCCAGATCGAGCAGGTCGTCGGCATCGGCCCCCCAGCCATGCAGCAGCACCAGCCGCGTGGCCGCCTGGTCCGGGCCGAGGCGGATCTGCTCAGGGTCCGGGGAGAAGGGGCTGGTCATGGCGTCGACGGCAGGAGCGTTCCAATCATGCGGAGAGGCCCTGCATGGCTGTCTGCACCATGCAGGGGCCGCAGGACTGGACCAAGCGATAGCGGGGCCGTGGCACCGGTGGAGCAGCCCAGGGTCTGCTGCGTAGGTTGGGCCTTACGCCCCCTCATCTGCCGCCATGGCGCCCACGGCCCTCCTGAGTGTGTCCGACAAGCGGGATCTGGTGCCCCTGGCTCAGGGCCTGCTGCTGGCCGGCTACCGGCTGATCTCCAGCGGCGGCACCGCCGCGGCCCTGGCCGCCGCTGGCCTGAGCGTCACCAAGGTGGCTGAGCACACCGGAGCTCCCGAGATCCTCGGCGGCCGGGTCAAGACACTGCATCCCCGCATCCATGGCGGCATCCTGGCCCGCCGCTCCGAGGCCTCGCATCTTGCCGACCTGGCCGCCCAGGACATCGAGGCCATCGATGTGGTGGTGGTGAACCTCTATCCCTTCCGCGAAACCGTGGCCGATCCGGCCGTGGCCTTTGAGACGGCGATCGAGAACATCGACATCGGGGGGCCGGCGATGGTGCGCGCCGCTGCCAAGAACCACGACGACGTGGCGGTGCTGACCGATCCGGACCAGTACCCCAGCTTCCTGGAAGCCCTGGCCGCCGGCCGGGTGGACCGGGCCCTTCGCCGCCAGCTGGCCCTGGCGGCCTACCGCCACACCGCTGCCTACGACGCCGCCATCAGCACCTGGCTGGCGGAGCGTCTGGCGGCTGAGCAGCCTGCGGCAGCGACCTCCGGCACGAGCGAGTCTGCGGTGGCCGCGCCCCTGCGACTGGACCTGCCAGCGCGCCAGAGCCTCCGTTACGGCGAGAATCCTCACCAACGTGCCACCTGGTACAGCGCGCCTGCCGCCGGCTGGGGCGCGGCAAGCCAGCTGCAGGGCAAGGAACTCAGTTACAACAACCTCATCGACCTGGAGGCCGCTCTGGCCACCGTGCGGGAGTTCGGCTACGGCGAGCAGCGCCAGCAGCCGGCGGCGGTGGTGGTGAAGCACACCAATCCCTGCGGCGTCGCCACCGGCAACAGCAGCGCCGAGGCCCTGCTGCGCGCCCTGGATGCGGATCGGGTGTCGGCCTTCGGCGGCATCGTGGCGCTGAACGGCCCGGTGGATGGCGCGGCAGCGGCCCATCTCACCGGCCTGTTCCTGGAGTGCGTGGTGGCACCGGCCTACGACGCCGACGCCCGCGCCGCCCTGGCGGCCAAGGCCAACCTGCGCTTGCTGGAGCTCAGCCCAGCCGCCATCGCCGCTGCGCCGCACCAGCAGTTGCGCAGCGTGCTCGGTGGCGTGCTGCTCCAGGCGTTCGATGATCAGCCCGTGGAGGAAGACGCCTGGCAGGTGGTGAGCCGCCGCCAGCCCACGGAGGCGGAGCTTGACGACCTGCGCTTCGCCTGGCGGGTGGTGCGCCATGTGCGCTCCAATGCCATCAGCGTCGCCCGTGGCGGCCAGAGCCTCGGCATCGGTGCCGGTCAGATGAACCGGGTGGGATCGGCGCGGCTGGCCCTGGAGGCGGCCGGCGAACGGGCCCAGGGTGCGGTGCTCGCCAGTGATGGCTTCTTCCCCTTCGACGACACGGTGCGGCTGGCCGCGGCCCACGGCATCAGCGCCGTGATCCAGCCGGGCGGCAGCGTGCGCGATGGCGACTCGATCAGCGCCTGCGATGACCTCGGCCTGGCGATGGTCTGCACCGGCCGGCGCCACTTCCTGCACTGAGTTGGCGGTGAGTTGTAGCTTCGCTGCCATCCCCCGAGCCGCCCCTGAGCGGCCGAATCCCGCCATGCCCATCGCCCTTCCCAGCTCCCTGGCCTTCGGCCTCAACTTCCTGCATCCCCTGATGATGTGGGGGCTGCTGGCCCTCTCGGGCTACGCCATGCTGCTCGGCATCAAGGCCAAGAAGACCCGCACCGCCGCGGCCGAAGATCGCAAGGAGCTGATCAAGGGGCAGTTCGCCCGGCGCCACTACCAGCTCGGCAGCATCGTGCTGGCGGTGATGGTGCTGGGCACCTTCGGCGGCATGGCCGTCACCTACCTCAACAACGGCAAGCTGTTCGTGGGGCCGCACCTGCTGGTGGGCATCGCCATGACCTCCCTGATCGCCCTGGCTTCGGCGCTCTCGCCGCTGATGCAGCAGGGCAATCTGATCGCCCGCAAGGTGCACGTGGGTCTGAACATGAGCGTGATGACCCTGTTCCTCTGGCAGGCGTTGAGCGGCATGCAGATCGTCAACAAGATCTGGACCAGCCGCTGAGACGGATCCAGATCCTGCAGGCCCAGCCCGATTCTGAGCCGGTGAGGTGCCGCCTCAGAACTGGGCGCGGCGCCGCGGCGGACAGGCGAGCCCGTGGGTGGCGTGGAAATCCTCCTGCACCTTCCAGGTGAGGCGACGTGAGATCTGCCGCACGATCTGGCGGAGCAGATGGTCACCGCTGCTCTGCACCAGTGAGTCCGGCAGCAGGGTGATCACCTTGGGCAACCGGATCCAGACGCTCAGATCCAGCTCCCAGCGCACCAGGGTGAGTGGACCGTCTTCCTCGTTCTCTGGCGTGGTTTCATCAAGCCGCAGGGCGGCGTTGAAGTCGACGTCGTAGAGGCCCTCCAGCCCTGTTCCGGCCATCACCTGCGGTGGCAAGGTCACGATCCGGTAGACGCCTTCAGCCTGGGGGAGCAGTTCCAGGCCGATCGTGGGCTCCACCTCAAAGCCGAAATTGCCGAAACGCCCCAGGGTGAGCACATAGCCGTTGCTGCCATGGGGCTGAACGGTCATCGGGGCGGCGCAGCGCCGGAACCAGCCTTCGTGGCGATCCAGGTAGCGGCCCACCTGCTCGGCAGGAGCCCGCATTTCCATCAGGTCGGCGAAGGTGGAGGCATAGCGCCACACCCGATCATCGTCGCCATCCCGCAAGCTCACCTCTGGGGCCATCGGCTCGAAACCCTCGGCGGCAGCGGCGTCGCTCATGGGGTTGGAGTGGAGATCGCTCAGGGCGGTCGTCGTCAAAGCGGGACAGGCAACGGACGAAGCGGCAGCCCCACCGGCCAAGCCATCAAACAATGTAAAGGAATCCTTGCCATCGAGGCCCTTCTGCGGTGGTTCCCCGATTTCAGAGGCAGCGGGAGAGCGCGGTCTATCGGGTGATTCAGGAGGTCAGGCCGATCAGCCGCTCGATCACGTCTTCCACCACCCGGTCCGGCGTGGAGGCGCCTGAGGTGATGCCCACCCGGATCGGCCCGTCCGGGAGGAAGGGATCTTCCACCGCCAGCTCGGCGCCGAGGGGCATGTGCTCGATCCGGTTGCCCGGTCCGATCCGCTCGGGGGTGTCGATGTGGAAGGAGCGGATGCCGCGGCTGACCGCGATCTCCTGCAGGTGGGTGGTGTTGGAGGAGTTGTAGCCGCCGATCACCACCATCAGATCGAGGGGCTCATCCACCAGGGAGAACATCGCGTCCTGCCGTTCCTGGGTGGCGTCACAGATGGTGTTGAAGGCCAGAAAATGCTCGTTCAGTTCCACCGGACCGAAGCGCTCCAGCATGGTGCGCTCCACCAGGCGGCCGATCTCCTCGGTTTCGCTCTTGAGCATGGTGGTCTGGTTGGCCACGCCCACCCGGAACAGGTCACGGTCGGGATCGAAGCCGGGGGAACAGGCCTTGGCGAAGCGGGCCATGAAGGCGTCGCGGTCGGCGGTGCCGCGGCCGAGGATGTAATCGCAGACCATCTGGGCCTCGGCCAGGTCGAGCACCACCAGGTAGGTGCCCGCAAAGGAGCTGGTGGCGAGGGTCTCCTCGTGTTTCACCTTGCCGTGGATGATCGAGGTGAAGGCGTGCTTCTTGTGCTTCTCCACCGTGTTCCACACCTTCGAGACCCAGGGACAGGTGGTGTCCACGATGTGGCAGCCGCGCTCGTTGAGCAGCTGCATCTCCTGCACGGTGGCGCCGAAGGCGGGCAGGATCACCACGTCGCCACGGGCCACGTCGGAGAAGTCCTTGACGCCACCCTCGACCGGGATGAACAGCACGTTCATCTGCCGCAGGTGATCGTTCACCGAGGGGTTGTGGATGATCTCGTTGGTGATCCAGATCCGTTCGCTTGGGTAATGGCGCCGGGTCTCGTAGGCCATGGCCACGGCCCGCTCCACCCCCCAGCAGAAACCGAAGGCTTCGGCCAGCCGCACCGTCAGGCGGCCGCGTTGCAGGGTGTGGCCGTTCTCGCGCAGGGTGGCGATCAGATCGCTCTGGTAAGCCGTCTGCAGGCTGCCGGCCACCTCCTCGCCGAGGCCGAAGCCGCGGCGGTTGTAACGCTCCGAGTGATGCAGCGAGCGTTTGAAGGCGCGGGTATCCACAGCGGCCTGGCACGGGTTGGGCAACTCTATGGGGGGTGCCGCGGCTGGTGGGGCCGGCAGCGGGGCCTCACCCCCCGTCGTCGCTGTGGGGCTGTACCGCAGCCAGGCCGCGCCAGCGCACCCCATCGGCCTGCACGTCGTAGATGCAGGGCAGCACCTCCACTCCCGCCGCCAGGGCCTGGCGGAACAGCTCGCCGTAGCGGGGATCGGCTGAATCACCCGGCGCGAAGCGACGCACGTCGGAGCGGCTCAGGCAGGGCAGCAGCACGGCCCGCGCCTCGGGCAGCACCCCGATCAGTTCCTCGAGGTGCTTCTGACCCCGCTCGGTCACGGTGTCGGGGAAGAGGGCCAGATCGCCGCGGGTCCAGGTGGTGTTCTTCACTTCCAGGTAGATCGGGCGGGGATCGGCGCTGCCCTCGGTCGGGGTGAGCAGCAGGTCGATGCGGCTGCGCCGCCCCTGGCCATAGGGAACCTCGGCCCGTACCGATGCGATCGGCCCCAGCCAGGGCTCCAGCAGGCCCGCTTCGATCGTGGCCCGCACCAGGCGGTTGGGCAGGGCCGTGTTGATGCCCACCCAGAGCGGCGTCCCCTCGGCCCCCGGCACCTCGGCCTGCTCCCAGGTCCAGGCGAGCTTGCGACTGGGGGAGGGGGCGTAGCGCAGCCGCACCCGGCCACCGGGATGCAGCACGCCGGTCATCGGGCCGGTGTTGGCGCAGTGGGCCGTGACCACGGTGCCGTCGTCGAGCTGCACGTCCGCCAGGAAGCGCTTGTAGCGCTTGAGCAGCACCCCCTGCCGCAGGCCCTCGAAGGGCAGCACCAGTTGATCCAGGCCCCGTGTTGGCAAGGCGGGCGACAGGCCAGGCGGCGTGGCCTGCGACACCGATTGCTTCGAAGCCAAGGGTTGCGCCGCCACTACCGGGATTCTGTGCCGGCCCCGTCGCCGGCGCGGTCAGGGGGGGCGGCACAGGACAGCGGTGGAGAATCCCCCGCAGTTCTGGCCCTGGATCGAACCGGATGGCGAAATCCCTGCGCCGCATCGCCCTGATCGTGGCCGTGGCCACAGGCCTGAGCAAAGTGGCCGGGCTGGTGAGGCAGCAGGTCATCGCCGCAGCCTTCGGCGTGGGGGCCGCCTACGACGCCTACAACTACGCCTATGTGCTGCCCGGCTTCCTGCTGATCCTGCTGGGGGGCATCAACGGGCCTTTTCACAGCGCCATGGTGAGCGTGCTGGCGCGTCGACCCCGCCAGGAGGGCGCCCACGTGCTGGCGGCGATGAACACCCTGGTGGGCGTCGGACTGCTGGGGGTGACCCTGATTCTGGTGATCGCGGCCAATCCCTTGATCGACCTCGTCGGGCCGGGCCTGGAGGCCACCCGCCACGACATCGCCGTGCAGCAGCTGCGCTGGATGGCGCCGATGGCCCTGTTCGCCGGTCTGATCGGCCTTGGCTTCGGCGCCCTGAACGCCGCCGATGAATTCTGGCTGCCGGCGGTGAGTCCGCTGCTCTCCAGCGTGGCCGTGATCGGTGGCATCGGCCTGCTCTGGTGGCAGCTGGGGGCGGCAATCACCCTGCCGGCCACGGCCCTGATCGGCGGCATCGTGCTGGCGGGCAGCACCACGCTGGGGGCGGTGTTGCAGTGGCTGATTCAGCTGCCTGCCCTGGCCCGCCAGGGCCTGGGCCACTTCCGCCTGGTGTGGGACTGGCGCGATCCGGGCGTCCGCGAGGTGCTCCAGGTGATGGGGCCGGCGACGCTCTCCTCGGGAATGCTGCAGATCAATGTGTTCACCGATCTGTTCTTCGCCTCCGGGATCGTGGGGGCTGCAGCGGGTCTGGGGTACGCCAACCTGCTGGTGCAGACGCCCCTGGGCCTGCTCTCCAACGCCCTGCTGGTGCCGCTGCTGCCGGTGTTCGCCCGGCTCACCGCTCCCGCTGATCGGCCTGAGCTGATCGCCCGCATCCGCCAGGGTCTGATGCTCTCCAACGCCAGCATGCTGCCGATGGGGGCGCTGATGGTGGCCCTGGCCGGGCCGATCGTGGCGTTGATCTACGAGCGTGGCGCCTTCGATGCCAGCGCCGCCGCCCTGGTGGGTGGACTCCTGATGGCCTACGGCGTGGGCATGCCGGCCTATCTGGCCCGCGATGTGCTGGTGCGGGTGTTTTATGCCCTGGGCGACGGCACCACGCCGTTCCGCTTCTCGATGGCCGGCATTGGCCTCAATGTGGCGTTCGACTGGCTTCTGGTGGGTGGCCCCAGCCCCTGGGGTCTGCAGCTGCCGGCCCTCAACTTCGGGGCACCGGGCCTGGTGCTCGCCACGGTGGCGGTGAATCTGATCACCTGCGCCGGCCTGCTGCTGGCCCTGCAGGCACGGCTGGGGGCGATGCCGCTGCGCCTCTGGGCGCGAGACACCCTGCTGCTGCTGCTGGCGGCCCTGGCTGCTGCACTGGTGGCCTGGGCCCTGTCGGTGTGGGTGGCCTGGCCGGCGGGCCTGTTGGGACGCCTGCTGCAGACCAGTCTCTGCGCCGGGCTGGGGCTTGCGATCTATGGACTCGCTGCCAGTGCCGCCGGGGTGCCGGAGGCGCGCCAGATGCAGCGGCAATTGCTGGCACGCCTGCCCGGCGGGGGCCGTTAAGCGTTCGCTGAAAAAAAACGCCAGCTCCGCGCCTGACTCTGGTCAGGGATTACTTGCGACGAATCGGGCCGGAAGTCTGGGCGTCGGAATCAAACCAACGGCTCTCATTCCTGATCTTTGGATCGCCTTGAATCGTGAAGGTGATGAAGCCGGTTTTGAACACCAGGGCCCCATCACTGAGCTTGCTGGCCACAGGTTTGCCGTTGATAACCACCTGATTCTTGTTGTCGATTTGGATGGTGGCGACAGTCTGTCCAGTTCCGCTGTTCTTGGCGACCCAGCGACCGGCGTAGGTCGATGCTGTGGCAGCCGGTGCCGTTCCGAAGCCCGCTTTGGCGTTTTCGGCCTTGGTCTTGTTGATGTCGCAACCTTGCATTTCCGTGACCTGGGTGCAGCCTGATTGTTCGAGCTTCTTCGCATACGCCGGGTCCATCGCATGGGAGGCAAGCGGAAGCAGAACGGCTATGGCGGCGACGCTGCAGACGACACGATGGTTTGTGCGGTTCATTCGGAGCTTCTGCGCGTTGCGCGACACAATGTTGTGACCGGAGGCGTTGAGCGCCGCGGGCACGGTTGCCATTCTGACGGACTGAATTGTTAGTCTGTCATGGCCTCTGCTGTCCGTCTGCCGCCGCGGCTCCGGCAACGGCCTTCAAGATCCCGACGCCATGGATCTGCTCGTGTCGCTGTTCGTTGGCAAGCCCCAGGCCATTCTGCTGGTGGCCGTGGTCTTCATCGCGGTTGATCTTGCCCTGCGGTTCCGCTGGCCCGGTCTTGCCCGCCATCCTGGCGCGCTGCGGATCGGGGCCATCGCCTGGGGGGTTTATGCCGGCTGGGAATGGCTGGTGCAACTGAGAACGCCGGAGGCGAACATCAGGGTCGATCTCCTGCTGATCTGGCCCGCGTTGATGATCCTCTCGGCCTGGGCGCTCCTGCGCACATTGCGAGCGTGAGCGCTGCCGCCTTTCGGATCTGCTGTTCCGCGCAGTGCTTCTTCTCTCGCTGGGTGGAATGGGTCTTCTGGGACTGGACAGCTATCGCTTCCACACGGTGCCCGAGCACAGGCAGGTGCAGTGCATGACGATCATCCTGGTGCCGATGCTGCAATCGACCCTTGCGATCGCGATCGGTCTGATGCTGCAGGCCAGTCGGATCGTGTGACACTGACTGAAGCTCCTGGCCCACATACCGCATGATCCGCTCCGCACTCGCCGCGCTGGCCGTCGTCGTCAGCACCACCCCGGCCTTGGCCGACTCGACAGTGGCGTATTGCGAGATGGTTCGCGACAACGGCGAAATGCTCAAAGGACGCTGTATCTGGTCTCAGATGCAGGGCAATGTCTACATCAACGATTTCAATCATTATGCCTTTGCCTTTCCTGCCGCTGAGCAGGGCAAGACCTATGAACGCACCAACCGTGAGGGTGCAGGTCCCTCCTTCAAGCGCCCTGGCTACGTTATCAATGTGTACTGGGACAAGCCGGCCCGTGAGCCTGGCGGTTTCTGAGGGGGTCTCCAGTTCCCCGGCTTCGGTGGTGCATGAGGGCGGTTTCAGCTGGGAGAGGCGGCCTGTTTGTAGGGCTGTTGGCCGGGTGTTGGTCCGGACGTCCCAAGGCTCCCTGGGGCTGATCACCGCACGAGCAGTGTGATCACGCTTGCCGCACAATGCCTCTTGCGAAAACGCTTGGCCCTCATTCTGGATCCGGCAGTCGCACCTGCCGCTCCTCGCGTACGTGCAGGGGGATCTCGAGGCGGGAGCGCCCCACCATCTGGGGCCCGTCGATCGAGAAGATGCGCGCCTCGATGCCGAATTCCTTGAAGGCGCTCTCCAGTTCCTGGATCAGCACCTTCTCCACCTGGGCCTCGGCATCCACCACCTTGCCGATCAGGCGGCTTCCGAGGCGGCCGATGCGCTGCCGCACCACGTCGCGGGCGTTGGTGACCTCAATGACCAGCACGTCCCGTCCGCAGGAGCGGCAACCCTATCGGCCTCGGCTGGATCAGCCAAACTCCTGCAGCACGTCTTCCAGGTCGCGCAGCTGGCCGGGGGGGATCAGGCGGGCCAGGGGCAGGCGGGTGCTGCCGCCGCCGATCGGTACCTGCACGGCCTCCAGGGCCTGACGGGCACAGACGCCGGGTCCCTGCTCCAGCCGGGCCACGCATTCGATCGCCAGGGTCTCGGCCAGGCCCGCATCGCCCAGATAGAGGTGCCAGCCGGCCACCTGCAGGTAGAGCCGATCGGCCAGGGCCTCAGTCAGCTGTCGGATCGTGGCGGCGTCCATGCCCATGGCGGTGTCCGGAATCGGTGGGGGGATCTGAAGCAGGTGGAGCAGCAGCCGGGTCCGCTCAGGCCGGATCCTGGCGGGGCGGGCGCAGGGCGATCACCACGCCGCCGTGCACCAGCAGCATGGCTCCCCAGGTGAGGGTCACCAGGTCGAGGTGGCTGAAGGGATGGCGCAGCTCCTGCAGGAACCAGAGGCCGCTGTTCACCGCCGCGAACACGGCGCCGTGCAGGGTGAGATTCACGATCCGCTCGAAATGGCGGTAGGTGGGGTCACCCGGGTCGGCGGGGCCGTACCAGCGGATCGGCATGGGTCTGGGGGAGGGCGAGGTTCCGCCGCGGCGGGTCGGAACGGGATGGCCCGATTCTGGGGGGCGCCCTTGCATTCCGCTCCGGCGCCGCGGCGGGGCCGCTGGTTGGGGGCGGCTGCTGGAGGCGGTTGGTTGGAGACGGTTGGATGAGGCCGGTTGGTTGACGGAGGGGCCCCCCGTGCGGTCAAAATGCCTGTACACGCGCTTGTAGCTCAGCGGATTAGAGCATCTGACTACGGATCAGAGGGTCGGGAGTTCGAATCTCTCCAGGCGCGCTTCTTCACCGTCCCAAAGGGGCGGTTTTTTTTGGCCGGCCTCCGCGCCTGGCTTGGTGAGGGTCTGTCGCGCCAGGACTGCCGCTGCAGGTTTGTGACGGCAGACGAACCCCTCCGTTTCATTACGATGAGCAACCCCCGCATCCGGCCCATGGCGGACACCTCGGCAGCGCTCAACCAGCCCCTGGTCGCCGGGGATCCGGCCGTGGCGGCCCTGATCGGCAAGGAGCTCCAGCGCCAGCAGACCCATCTGGAGCTGATCGCTTCGGAGAACTTCGCCTCCCGCGCTGTGATGGAGGCCCAGGGCTCGGTGCTCACCAACAAGTACGCCGAGGGGCTGCCCCATAAGCGCTACTACGGCGGCTGCGAGCACGTCGACGCGATCGAGGAGCTGGCGATCGAGCGGGCCAAGCAACTGTTCGGTGCCGCCTGGGCCAACGTGCAGCCCCACAGCGGCGCCCAGGCCAACTTCGCTGTCTTCCTGGCCCTGCTCCAGCCCGGCGACACGATCCTGGGTATGGACCTGAGCCATGGCGGCCACCTCACCCACGGCTCGCCGGTGAATGTGAGTGGCAAATGGTTCAAGGCGGTGCACTACGGCGTGGATCCCGAGACCCAGCAGCTCAACTACGACACGATCCGCACCCTGGCGCTGCAGCACCGGCCGAAACTGATCGTCTGCGGCTACTCCGCCTACCCCCGCACGATCGACTTCGCCGCCTTCCGCGCCATCGCCGATGAGGTGGGTGCCTGGCTGCTGGCGGATATGGCCCACATCGCCGGGCTGGTGGCGGCCGGCGTGCATCCCAGCCCGGTGCCCCATTGCCATGTGGTCACCACCACCACCCACAAGACCCTGCGCGGTCCGCGGGGCGGCCTGATCCTCACGGGCGATGCCGAATTCGGCCGCCAGTTCGACAAGGCCGTGTTCCCCGGCAGCCAGGGCGGCCCGCTGGAGCATGTGATCGCCGCCAAGGCGGTGGCCTTCGGTGAGGCGCTGCAGCCCGAGTTCACCACCTACAGCCAGCAGGTGATCGCCAATGCCCAGGCCCTGGCGGAGCGCGTCCTCGAACGTGGCATCGATGTGGTGAGCGGCGGCACCGACAACCATCTGGTCCTGCTGGACCTGCGCAGCATCGGCATGACCGGCAAGGTGGCCGATCTGCTGGTCAGTGACGTGCACATCACAGCCAACAAGAACACCGTGCCCTTCGACCCCCAGTCCCCCTTCGTGACCAGTGGCCTGCGGCTCGGCACCGCCGCCTGCACCACCCGAGGCTTCGATCAGGAGGCCTTCCGGGAGGTGGCTGATGTGATCGCTGATCGTCTGCTCAGTCCGGAGGATGGCGTCATCGAGCAGCGCTGCCGCGACCGGGTGGCCGCGCTCTGCGATCGCTTCCCCCTCTACGCTTCCGAGCGTCAGCTGCAGCACGCCTGAGCAGGCTCTGAGTCCATAAGGTGGCCCGCGAAGGCCCGCTCCTGGCACCCCCACCGGCCCCGTTGCTGTGACCCTCGCCTACAGCCCCAACGCGGCGGCCCTGCTCACCTTCTTCGCCGCGTCGGTGCTCACGGCTCTGATCGTGCCCGTTGTGCGGCGTCTGGGTCTGCGCTGGGGGCTCACCGATCAGCCTGATCCCCGCAAGCAGCACACCACGCCGATGGTGCGCCTCGGCGGCATCGGCATCGTGGCTGGCTTCAGCCTCGGGCTCATGCTCACCTGGGCCTTCGGTGGCTTCGCCGAGTTGCCCGTCAGCAAGGACACGGCGATTTGGACCACCCTGGCCGGCTCGCTCTGCTTCTTCGTGATCGGCCTGGCGGACGATCTCTTCGCTCTGCCGCCCCTGCCGCGTCTGGTCGGTCAGGTGGCCGTGGCCACGGTGGTCTGGGGTGAAGGGGTGCGGATCGGCACGATCGAGCTGCCCTTTTCCTTCGGCGATGCCCTGGCGCCGGTGCTGGTGCTGCCCGAACCGCTGAGCCTTTTGGCCACCGTGATCTGGCTGGTGGGGATCACCAATGCGATCAACTGGCTGGATGGCCTCGACGGCCTGGCAGCCGGGGTGAGTGGCATCGCCGCCGTGGGCCTGCTCTCGGTCAGCTTCAGCCTGCATCAGCCGGCGGCGGGCCTGCTGGCTGCGGCCCTGGCGGGGGCCTGCCTGGGCTTTCTGCGCCACAACTTCAACCCCGCCCGCATCTTCATGGGCGATGGCGGCTCCTACTTCCTCGGTTTCGCCCTGGCGGCGATCAGCATCGTGGGCCCGGCCAAGGGCCTCACCAGCGTCAGCCTGCTGCTGCCTCTGCTGATCCTGTCCCTGCCGCTGGCCGACATGTCGGCCGTGATCATGGGACGCCTCAGCGAGGGGCATTCGCCCTTCTATCCCGATCGTCGCCATCTGCACCACCGCCTGCTCAGGGCCGGCTTCAGCCATCGCCGCACCGTGGTGCTGATCTATGCGTTCACCCAGTGGCTGGCTTCCCTGGCCCTGGTGCTGGCCAATGCCGAACTGCGCTTCCTCTGGCTGGCCCTGGCCACCGCGATCCTGATCGGGGTGGTGGTGGCCAGCCGCCGCCTGCAGGAGGAACCGTGGGATGGGGCGGAGCCGGGCGAGCCCTCCTCTCTCCCCGAACGTCCTTCCCATGGCCAGCGCTGAGGTTCTCTGCGTCGGGACCGAGCTGCTGCTCGGCAACATCACCAACGGCAATGCCCGCTGGCTGGCCGAAGCCCTGGCCGGCCTGGGAATCCCCCACTTCCGCCAGGGGGTGGTGGGTGACAACAGCGAGCGCCTGATCGCTGCCGTGCAGGAGGCGGCGGGTCGCTGCCGGTTGTTGATCACCACCGGAGGTCTCGGTCCCACCCCCGACGACCTCACCACCGCCGCCATCGCCGCCGCCTTCGGAGCACCGCTGATGGAGCATCCCGAGGTCTGGGATGACATCCAGGCCAAAGTGGCCGCCCGTGGTCGGCCCCTGTCGGACAGCCTGCGACGCCAGGCCCTGCTGCCCGAGGGGGCAGCTGTGCTGCCCAATCCCACCGGCACTGCGCCGGGGATGATCTGGACCCCCGATCCGGCCGGGCTGCCGTTCCCCGTACAGCCGGGTTTCACGCTGCTCACCTTCCCGGGTGTGCCAAGCGAGCTCCACGCAATGTGGCAGCAGACCGCCGTTCCCTGGTTGCGGCAGGAGGGCCTGGCCGCCGGGGTGTTCGCCAGCCGGCTGCTGCGCTTCTGGGGGATCGGTGAATCCACGCTGGCCGAGCAGGTGCACGACCTGCTGGCCCTGGAGAACCCCACGGTGGCCCCCTACGCCGGCACCGGTGAGGTGAAGCTGCGGATCACGGCCTGCGCTGCCACGGCCAGCGAAGCCGAAGCCCTGCTGGCGCCGGTGGAGGCGGAGTTGCGTCAACGCACCAGCACCCTGTGCTATGGCGCCGACAGCGACAGCCTCGCCTCGGTGGTGCTGGCTCTGCTCCGCAGCCGCGGCGAGACCCTGGCCGTGGCTGAATCCTGTACAGGCGGCGGGATCGGCGCGGCCCTGGCGGCGGTGCCGGGGGCGTCTGAGGCCTTCCTGGGTGGGGTGATCGCCTACGCCAATCGCGTCAAGCAGGACCTGCTCACGGTGCCCGCCGCCACGCTGGAGGGTGATGGGGCGGTGAGCGATCCGGTGGCGATCGCCATGGCCGAGGGGGTGCGCCGCATCACCGGGGCCACCTGGGCCATTGCCGTGAGCGGCATCGCCGGTCCGGGCGGCGGCAGCGTCGACAAGCCCGTGGGCCTGGTCCACATCGCCGTGGCCGGACCGGATGGCAGCAGCAGCGAGGGGGTGCGGTTCGGCGCCAGCCGCGGCCGCGGCTGGATCCAGGCGCTCACCGCCGGCGAGGCCCTGAATCGTCTGCGGCTGCGGCTGGAGCTGCCCGGGGATAGAGCCAGCGCTTCAGCAGGCGCGTGAGCCGGGGCATGACGCCGTAGGTGAGCAGCAGCACGGTGAGGCCGCTGGTGATCAGCAGGGCCAGCCAGGCCGGCAGGGGATGGAGCAGCGGGGCCAGCACCTGGCTCAGCAGGCGGATCAAGGTGTACACGGCCACCCAGGTGACCAGGGCCATCTTGTGGCGCGACGGTGGTGGCAGCACCTCCCCCGGCAGCGAGAACCAGGCCTCCAGCCCCGAGATGTGTCGGACCTGGGGATCGCTCGCCACCAGCGGCTCGGCCCGCTCGATCCAGCGCCGGCGCGCCTCGGAGGTCATCCAGGCGCGGAAGTGGTCGTCGGTGTCGAAGCGGAAGATCACCACGTACTCCGGCCGCACCCCGGGCTGGGGCCGGATGACGTGGGTTCCCATGTGGCCAGTCCAGGCGCTGCTCTCGCGGATGATCCCGCTGATCCAGGCCTCGTAGTCGTTCTCCCGACCGGGCCGCACCCGCTGGGCGATCACGGTGGTGATGGGGTCCTGCGGCTGCACCGGCAGGCGGCTCCGATGACCAGTTGAATGGCGGCACCGTACCGCGACAGACTGGCCCGCAACTGCTCTGCGAGCCCTTGGAGCGTTGATGGACAGTCCTTCGCCGCGCTGGGTCCGCTGGCGGCATGGATGGGCCCCCTGGGCCCTGCTGCTGCTGTTGCTGCTGCTGGTGGCGCTGATTCTGCTGACGCTGCAGGGTGAGGCCCAGGTGCCGCTCGGGCCGGAGGGCCGCAGCCACATCCAGCGGCTGGCCCAGGTCCGCCGCTACCGGCATTTCGATCTGATCGGCACCGCTGCCTTTGCCCTCGCCGGTTTTCTGCGGGCACTGCAACGTCGCTACGACCTCTGGGGCACCTTTGTGCTCACGCTCCTGCCGGCCGTGGGCGGTGGCGTGATCCGGGATCTGCTGATCGGCGGTGATCGCCTGCCGCTGGGTCTCTTCCGTGAGCCCGTCTATCTCGTGATCGTGCTGATGGTGCTGCTGCTGGGCACCGTTCTGTCCAACCTGATCAGCCCCAGCCGGCTGGCGTCGCCGGTCTGGGGTGCGGTCTTCACGGTGTGCGACAGCATCGGCCTGGCCACCTTTGCCGTGATCGGCACCCGGGTGGCATTGCTGGCCCAGCTCGACTGGTGGTGGCTGCCCCTGTCGGCGGCCCTCACCTGTTCTGGCGGCGGGGTGATCATGGATGTGGTGAGTGGCCGCGAACCGCGCAGCTTCCAGGGTGAGCCCTACGAAGAGCTGGCGATCCTCGGCAGCCTGGTGCTGATCCTGCTCTGGTCCTTCGCCGGCCGCTTCGAGCCGCTCACCTGGCCGATCACCGCGGCGATGGGATGCACCTGGTGGCTGGTGTTCCTGTTGCGGTTGCTGGTGGTGCGCTTCGGCTGGCGTTCCTGGCGCCTGGGGCCGGCCCGTTGATCTCGCACCCGCCCGTCTTAGGCTGGACTTTCGATGGAAACAGGCACACCCTTGAGCGCCGGCACCCTCTACGACAAGGTCTGGACCCTGCACCAGGTCGCCGAGCTGCCCGGTGGTTCCACCCAGCTGTTCATCGGTCTGCATCTGATTCATGAGGTGACCAGCCCGCAGGCCTTCGCCGCCTTGCGGGATCTCGGTCTGGGCGTGCGCCATCCGGAGCGCACCGTCGCCACGGTGGATCACATCGTGCCCACCACCTCCCAGGCGCGGCCCTTCGCCGATCCGCTGGCCGAGGAGATGCTCGCCACGCTCGAGCGCAACTGCGCCGAGCACGGCATCACCCTGCACGGCCTCGGCAGCGGCCGCCAGGGGATCGTGCACGTGATCGCTCCGGAGCTGGGTCTCACCCAGCCCGGCATGACCGTCGCCTGCGGCGACTCCCACACCTCCACCCACGGCGCCTTCGGGGCGATCGCCTTCGGGATCGGCACCAGCCAGGTGCGCGATGTGCTGGCCAGTCAGAGCCTGGCGATGGGCAAGCTCAAGGTGCGCCGGATCTGGGTGGACGGAGCCCTGCAGAACGGTGTGTACGCCAAGGATCTGGTGCTCCACATCATCCGCAGCCTCGGCGTCAAGGGCGGCGTGGGCTACGCCTATGAATTCGCCGGTCCGGCGATCGCGGCGCTCTCGATGGAGGAGCGCATGACCCTCTGCAACATGGCGATCGAGGGCGGCGCCCGCTGCGGCTACGTCAACCCCGACGCCACCACCTTCGCCTACCTCCAGGGCCGTCCCTGCGCCCCGAGCGGCGAAGCCTGGGATCGGGCCGTGGCCTGGTGGAGCTCCCTGGCCAGCGGCCCTGATGCCGTCTTCGACGACGAGGTGCGCTTCGATGCCACCAGCATCGCCCCCACGGTCACCTGGGGGATCACGCCGGGCCAGGGCATCGGCGTGGATGAAGCGGTGCCCACCCTGGAGCAGACCGAACCCGACGAACGCCCCCTGGCGCAGGAGGCCTACCGCTACATGGACCTCACCCCCGGCGCCCCGATCGCAGGCCTGCCGGTGGATGTGTGCTTCATCGGCAGCTGCACCAACGGTCGCCTCAGTGATCTGCAGGCTGCCGCCGCGGTGGCGAAGGGACGCCACGTGGCCCCCGGCATCAAGGCCTTCGTGGTGCCCGGCTCCGAGCAGGTGGCCGCCGCAGCCGAGGCCGAGGGCCTCGATCGGGTGTTCCGCGAGGCTGGCTTCGAGTGGCGCGAGCCCGGCTGCTCGATGTGCCTGGCCATGAACCCCGACCGGCTGGAGGGCCGCCAGATCAGCGCCAGCTCCAGTAACCGCAACTTCAAGGGGCGCCAGGGCTCGGCCTCCGGGCGCACCCTGCTGATGAGCCCGGCGATGGTGGCCGCTGCCGCCATCAGCGGCCAGGTGAGCGATGTGCGCACCCTGCTGGACACGGCCGGCACCAAGGCGCCGGATCGGGCACCGGTTCCGGCGGCCGCGGGCTGAGGTGATCCGGCCGGAGTGCTGCCGCGCCGGCCCGCTCCAGCCGCCTCCCCTGCTGCCGCTGGCCGTTCTCCTGTCCCTGCCGCTGCCCCTGCGCCGCACCGTTCCGCCTTCCCCTGTCCCCAGGCCTCTGGCGGGCACCCTTGTTCCGTCCTGTTCCGCTTTCGCTCGCTTCGCCTGCCGCCATGACCAGCATCAGTGCCCCCTTCCCCTTCGGAGCAATCGCCTCGGTGGTCGGCACCGCCGTGGCGGTGCGCGGCGACGACATCGACACCGACCGGATCATCCCGGCCCGCTTCCTCAAGTGCGTCACCTTCGAGGGTCTGGGTGAGCAGGCCTTCGCGGACGACCGCGTCGAGCTCAAGGGTGCCCATCCCTTCGATCGCCCCGAGCACCAGGGGGCCACGGTGCTGGTGGTGAACCGCAACTTCGGTTGTGGCTCCAGCCGTGAGCATGCTCCCCAGTCGCTGATGCGCTGGGGGATCCGGGCCGTGATCGGTGAGAGCTTCGCCGAAATCTTCTACGGCAACTGTCTGGCCCTGGGGATTCCCTGCCTCAGCGTCAGCCACGCCGATGCCCTGGCCCTGCAGGCCGCGATCGAGGCCAATCCAGGCGCGAGCGTCGTGGTGGACCTCGACACCCTGAGGGTCAGACTGAACGCAGCTGCCGACTCCGCTGCGGTGATCTCGGAAGGCGCTTCCTGGCCCCTCACCCTGGCCGATGGACCCCGCCGCATGCTGCTCAGCGGCCAGTGGGATGCCACCTCCCAGCTGCTCGCCCACGATGACCAGCTGCGGGCCACCGCAGCCCGGCTCCCTTATCTCACGTCCTTCTCGGCGGCCTGAGCGCCCCTGGTTCCGCGAGACGTCTCTGCATCCCGAGCCGTTGATGCTCAGTGGGCCGGTGGTGTTCAGGCGATCAGCAGTTCAGGCGATCAGCAGCTGATAGGCGGCATGAATCCGCTGGAAGGACGCGGCGTTGCCGCCCCGATCGGGGTGATGGGTCTTCACGAGACGGCGGTGGGCCTGCTTCACCGCTTCGCGGCTGGCACCCCACCTCAGCCCCAGCAGATCCAGGGCCTCAGCCCTCTGCCGATCCATGCCGACCCGGTTCTCCGCCGGTGGCCTGTGCGTCTGTCTCTGCTCTTCCTGGTGCCGCTGTTGCTTCTGCTTGGTCTGCGTTTGCTGCTGCTGCCGCGCGTTCTGTTTCTGCCTTCGCGTCTGTTCCTGTTTGTCCTCCTGCCGCTGCCTCTGCGTGTGCTGCTGCGCTTGCTGCTCTGTGCGCGCGGCGGCCTCCAACCTGGTGATCCGATCCAGGAGGTCGTCCACCACCCGCATCGGGGCTTCGTTGAGCCACTCCGGCGCGCGCACGCCGTAAAGCGCGAAGGTAGCCTTCACCGCCAGTCGGGCCTTGGTCTGGGGCCCGCGCAGGGCCTGGCGCAGCTCGGTGCCGAGCCCGGGCGAGCGGCGATTGAGCTCCTGCTCCAGATCGGCGCGGGGAGCCTGCCCGTGGCGGCGACGCTCCTCGATCAGGCCCCTCAGGCCGCTGAACACCAGGGTGTCGGCCTGGCGCAGAGAGGTCCCGACGCGCAGCGCGCTCCAGCGGGGATGGTCTGCCATGGCCTCGCCCCAGCGCCGCACCTGCTCCACCGTGATGCGGGGTGATGGGCCGGTGGTCTCCTCCGGGCGGGATGGCTTCACGCCGGAGCGGAATCCCCGGGTCTGGAGCTGGGCGAGCTGCTGGCGCAGCTGCATCACCTCCTGCCGCAGGGCCTCGTTCTCAGCCAGCAGGGAGTCGATATTGCAGGTGACCTGACGGCCCGGAGATGGTGTGCGGGCCCAGCTGCGTGGATCGAAGCCCATGGGTCAGGGTTCGTGGGGGCGGTGCAGACGGGATTCGAGCAGTGCGGACGGGCTCAGAAGGGTCTGCGCGGAATGGCCTGGGCTGGATGGAAGGGCACGAAGGGGGTGCCGGGGCCCTTGAAATTGAAGTCGTTCAGCTTCACCCGGATGCCGCCCAGCTGTTCGTAGGGGCTGTAGAACACGCCGATCTCATAGGCCCGCCGCTGCCAGCGCAGTTCCACGTAGGAACCGGTGACATCGCCGTAGAACTCAGAGTTGGGGTCCACGTTGAGGCCGATGCCGCCACTGAGCACCAGCGGACCCACCAGCTGCTGGGTGAGGCCCACGCCCAGGGTGCCCAGGTCCACGGCCCGATCGAAGCTCAGGGGGCTCACCCCCTCCCGCAGGGTGCCGCCGCCGGTGATCGAGAACACGGTGTAATCGAGGAAGGGCTTGCTGAAGTGCCCCAGGGTGAACGTGGGGCCGCCGGAGAGGGACAGGGTGTTCTGGTTGGTGCCGTCGCCGAAGTAGGCCACCGTGCCCGTCAGGTTGGCGTTCAGCCGCACGCCCGGCACCACGGGCGTGGCGGAGTAGGGGTTGGCCTGACCCTCCAGCGGCCCCGGGGGCAGGGGCTTGCCGGTCCAGAGGGGCAGGCTGGCGTTGATGGCCACGATGGCGTTGCCGCGCCAGAGATCCAGCAGGTTGCTGCTCTGGAAGGCATTGGCCTGGTAGCGGCCCACGCCGAAGCGCCAGAAGTAGTTGCCGCTCAACTGTCCCCAGGCGGGCAGCTTGCCCTTGTCCTCCAGGGAGATGCCGTAGGCGCTGTAGATGTCCTGCTCGCCGAGGGAGCCGTTCCAGACGCGGTAGCGGTAGGCGCCGAACAGCCGCAGGGTTCCTTTCCCCACCAGCGGCAGGTCAAGCTTGCGGCTCAGGTCCCCCCAGCTGCGGGTGCCGTCGGGGATGTTCTCCGGGTTGAAGGTGGACATGTCGAGGTTGGCGTTCACCCCGAAGCCGAGCAGCTTGCTTTCGAGCTGGGCCTCGAGGCCGAACATGTCGGCGCCGGTGATCCCCTGCTCCTGGGGGGAGGCGCCGGCTGGCTCACCGGGCAGGGGATAGCTGTCGGTGCGGCCTTCGATCGCCCGCTGCACCAGGAACTGGGGCTGAAGTGTCAGGGTGGTGTCCGTGCCGATCTCCAGCGGCCGGATCTTGTAGCCGATGAAGAAGCCGTCGCGATCCTCGCCGTCGTTGCCGAGTACCCAGCGGTTCTGCACCTCCTCCTGCTTCTGGATCCGGGTCTCGCGGGTCACCGGGATCGGCAGCCGGTCTTCCAGGATCAGCCGGTTGCGGCCCGCGCGGATCAGGGTGTCGCCGTTCGGCTGCAGCGTGGCCACCACCTGCTCGGAATCCAGCCAGTTCTGGGCCGGCGTGTAGGGGTCGTTGGTGAAGGAGGCCCGGTCGGCCCGCAGTTCGCCGGGGGCCAGGCGCACCTGCTTGGCCTGGAAGCGCCAGCGCGTGATCGTGCCGGTCACCAGCTGGCGGTTGCTGCGTGCGTTGAGATCCTGAAGCTGCGGAGGACGGACGGCGCCGAAGTCGTTGCTCAGCTGGGTCGTGCCCTCGCTGTCGGTGTCGCCGAAGGAGCGGCGCCGCTGCGCCGTGAAGCTCTGCTGGAACTGCACCTCGCTGACGCGCTGATCGATCCCGGCGATCACCTGGCGCCGCTCTGCCTCCCGTTGCCGTGCCTCCTGCCAGACATTGGCCGGCGCCTTTCGGCGCACAGGCGTGGAGGGAGGGCCTTCGGGCTCGCTGGTCCCCACATCCTTGACCTGGGTGGGGCCCATGGCCACGTCTTCCAGGCTTTCGGCCAGGCTGGGCGATTGATCGCCAGTGGGTGGAGCGCTGCCCGGGCAGCCCAGGGAGGGCGGCATCGGCACATCCAACCGGGCGAACTGGCGGGAGGGATCCCGCTGGCCGAAGCGATAGCGGAAGCCCAGCAGGTAGGCGTTGCTGCCCTCCTTGACGCCGCTGTAGGTGCCGTAGGCGCCGGAGCGGTGATGGATCCGCCCCACCACCGACCATTGGGGATGGACGAGGGCCTCTGCCTCGAAGGCGAGGTAGTTGAGGAACTGGGCGAAGTTCTCGCGGAAGGTCTTCTCGTAGTTGCTGACGCTGGTGTTGAAGCTCACCCCTTCCACGAAGTAGAGGTTCAGCCAGGGCCGCAGCCAGAAGCGCAGGCCGATGCCGGCTGTGATCTCGCCGAAGCTCTGGGAGGGCGTATCGGCGAAGGGCACGGCCTGGTTGAAGCCGCCGCCGGGCTGCTGGGCGGCGCGGTGGCCCATCAGGTTGGTGTCCAGCTCGAGGGCCAGCGGGCCGCCATCCAGGAGGCGCCGCTGCAGCCCCAGGCCCATCAGGTACTCGGGCCGCCAGTTGCCCTGAAAGACAAAGGTGTCGCCGAAGTTGGCATCCACCATCTGGCCGCCCCAGGCGGTCACGGCCCAGGGGTAGGGATGCCAGTCCGGCAGCGGCGGCATCTGGGGCGTGCAGCTCACCGGCTCCGGCGGTGGCAAGGGTGCAGCCGGAGCCGTTTCCAGGTCGAGATCCTGCTGGGTGCTGTCGAGATCGAGAACGCCGTAGACGTCCTCCAGATCGCCGACCAGCTCCAGCAGGTTGTATCGCAGCCGGCTGGCCTGCAGATACTGCTGTCCTCGCTGGAAGCGAACGCTGCCGATCGCGTAGAGAGTGCGGCCGTCGATGTCGTATTCGATCCGATCGGCGAGCACCCGTCCTCCGGCGATCAGGGCGCTGGCGTTGCCGATCGCCACGAAGCGGTTCAGCCGGGAGTCGTAACCCTGTTCATTGGCGCTTACCTGCAGCTCGAGGGGAGGCTCCTGTTCGGCACCGGCGGGGCCGTCGATGCGAGCGGGTCTGGGGGCGGCCGCGTCGGGAGGCGCACCGATTGCCTGGGCGGCGGGAGCCAGGGAGGCGGCAGGATCCCGAGCGGCAGAGGACTCTTCGGGATCGCCAGGCAGGCCGGTGGTGGATGGTTCGGAGGACTGCCCAACCGGTGCGGCCGGAAGTGCCAGAGGCTCGGCGGGCAGCGGCGGGCTCGCTGCTGGTTCAGCGGCCAGGGCGGCGGGTAGGCCGGCACTCAGCCACAGAACCACCGCACCGCTGGCGCCACGGGCCCATTGCACTGGCCGGGGGGTGGGCGCCACGGGGTGATGCGAAACGGGGCAGATCCTGACACGGGAGACTGGCCGCTCAGGCTTCGCGGCGGCCGGTTGGTGTCACGGCAGGAGGAGCGGCCCCAGGGCTCGGGTCAATCCTCGAGGTCCTTGCGGCTGGGGGTACGGCTGGGATCGCTCGCCAGGAAACCGAACACGAAGATCCCGATGAAGAAGAAAACGACGGAGTAAACCGAGATCTTGAGGGCGAGCATGGTCTGACCTGCTGGGGCAGGGGCGAGGGAGACAACGGGTGACAGGGAGTGACAGGCTCCGGGAGGTGCCTCGCAGGCCCTGCGGCAGCCGCATCATCCTATGGGTCCTGGCCGGCCATCCAAAATGCCCGAGGGCCCTGAGCAACAGGAATCCCCCCGGATTGAAACGTTTCAGTCATGTTCGCGCCTGGAGCTTCAGCCCCTCTGGCTCTGCCCCTGGCCCGATGGCTCGGAAGCTCCGGCCCTGGCCCACCCGTGGGCGCCGCAGGCCCGGCCCGACTGGACAGCCCGCGGCCTGATCGTCTGGCCGCGGGGCCAGCAGTGGTGGCGGCTGCGGCTGCGCCTGAGCTGTCCTTCCGCCTGGGTTGACCTGGCTGGGGCGGCGGAGGCCCGTCTGGTGCTGCGCTGGTGGGCCGATCGCGCCGAGCTGTGGGTGAACGGCACATGCCGGCACCGCGGTGATCTGTTCGACACCGCCTGTCGCTGGCTTCTGCCGCGCTCCTGGTGGCAGGGCGAGCCGCTGGAGCTGGAGTTGCGGCTGCGCAGCCCCCTCCACGACGACGGCGCCCTGATGCACAGCCGCCTTGAACTCGAACCGACCGACCCGGCCGATCCCCAGGGGCTGCTTGCCGAGACGGCCGCCGCTCTGGTGAAGCTGCGCCAGGGGCGGACGCTGCCGCTTGCCGCCCCAGTCTCCCTGGAGCCAGGCCAGCCGGGGTTTCATGTGCTCGGCCATGCCCACCTCGACCTGGCCTGGCTGTGGCCCGTGGCGGACACCTGGCAGGCGGCCGAGCGCACCTTCGCCTCGGCCCTGGATCTGATGCAGCGCTTCCCGCAGCTGCATTTCGGCCATTCCACCCCGGCGCTCTACGCCTGGTTGGAGCGGCACCGCCCGGCCCTGTTCGAGCGCATCCGCGCCGCCATGCGGGCCGGTCGCTGGGAGCCGCTCAACGGTCCCTGGGTCGAGACCGATTGCGTGCTGGTGAGCACGGCCTCCCTGCTGCGCCAGTTCCAGGAGGGGCAGCACTACAGCCAGGCCGCGTTCCCCGAGTGGGAGCACAGCCTCGCCTGGTTGCCGGACAGCTTCGGCTTCGGGGCCGGTCTGCCGGCGGTGGCGGCCGCCACCGGAGTGCGCTGGTTCTGCACCCACAAGCTCGCCTGGAATGCCTCCACTCCCTTCCCCCACCGACTGTTCCGCTGGCGCAGCCGCGGCAGTGGTGAGGTCCTGGCGCTGATGACGGCGCCGATCGGCACCGATGGCGATCCGGAGGCGATGGAGCGCTACCGGCTGGAGTGGCAGCAGGCCAGTGGCCACGCGACCGCCCTGTGGCTGCCGGGGGTGGGTGACCACGGCGGCGGCCCCACCGCCGAGATGCTCGAGCAGCTGGCCCTCTGGCAAGCCCAGCCCGAGGCGGCGCCCCAGCGCCACGGCAGCCTGCGCCAGTACCTGGCGGATCTGGCGCCGTTGGCGCCGACGCTGCCGGTGTGGCGCGACGAGCTCTACCTGGAGCTGCACCGTGGCTGCCCCACCAGCCGGCCAGACCAGAAGCGCCACAACCGCAGTCTGGAGCGCCTGCTGCGGGAGGCGGAGCTGGCCCAGGCGCTGCTGCAGGGTGGCAAGGCAGACGGAGTTCAGACCGAACGAAGCCAGCTGGCGGGGGCCGAAACGGACCTGCCGGACTGGCGCGACCTGCTGTTTCAGCAATTTCACGACATCCTTCCCGGCAGCTCGATCCCGGAGGTGTTCGAGC
>NZ_JAYGIC010000097.1:0-20014 GCF_034931105.1 Synechococcus sp. CCY9201
TGGCTGCCAGTGCGGCAACCGAAGATTGGCCGGAATCACCGGCATTGAGATGCCGATAACCAAGACCATTGGCTCAGCAAGTTCTTGTGCTCGCTGGCGCTGCTGGTTTCGGGCGACAAACTCCTAGCCCTTGGGCTTCTGCGAAGCAGTAGGGCGCCCGACACGGGGCGCCCTTCTCATTGGCCCCCTTCCGGCAGTTGTTGGAGCAACGCTTCGACGCTCGCCACCTTGGCTTCCAGCGTCTGATCTCGATCGGTGCGGGTGTTGACCCTCACGGTGGTGAAGATGCGGGGAGCGCCCATGGCGTGTACGGCCGTATGGCAGGCCTCGATCGCAGCGAACACCGGTCCCCACTCGCCCTCGATCGCGGTGCCGTTGGGGTGCAGCTGGATCTTGAGACCGGCGTCCAGCAGCACCCGCTCACACGCAGCGATGTAGGGGGCCAGGTTGATGCCGACCCCAATCGGAACAACGCAGAGATCGACGATCACCTTCATCGGACGTGCCTCAGGAGCCTTCCTTGAGAGGGTCCCATCCTCCTGGCCACCTCTTCCATCCGGCCGAGAAGGCCTCTGGCTTCCCCGGCCGTGCCATGCCTGCTCAGGTGGGCAGACCTAGCGTTTGGGCAATGCCGCCGGGTGGGCCATGGCTGTGGTAAACCGCTGCGCGGTGGGGATTTACCCCAGCGGGCAACTGCTCGACTGGGCACGCCAGCTCGAGCTGGATGTGGAAGCTGCCGGAGCTCGTGAGCCCTGCCTGTACCTGATCCCTGACTACGACACGCAGGAGGAGGCCGAGGAAATCCTCGAGGAGGTCTACGAGGCGATTTTTGAGGCGGAGCTCGACTACTGGCATCGCGACACCGGCACCTGGCCGGCAGAGCCCACCTATGGGGTATTCCGCAAATGGTTCGAGGTGCGCTTCTACCCCCTGATTCAGGACCTGGTGGGCGAGGAACTCACCGCCACTGACGTGGATGAAGAGTTGATCAGTGAGCTGCGCACGGCGCTGGAGGGGCTGGAGCCGCACCCCTGAGCTACGTGGCCAAGGTGCAGTACCGCTGCGCGGAAGCCATCGGCTACAACGGCAACCTGCTGGTGCGTAAGGCCTTCACCGGCCTGCTCGACTTCAGGCCTGGTGATGAGTTCGAGATCAAGCTGGGTAAGAAGCAGATCCAGCTGACCCCGGTTGGCGCCAGCGGCGTCGAGGATTGAGGGAAGCTTTCGCATCAATTACGGGTGGCGTCAAGGCCTCAGTCGCTGCTGGCTTGAGGCACAACTTTCCCTAGCATTGCTGCCCTTGGCGCAGGGGCACGGTGCAGGAAAACCAGCTTGTCAAGGGCTGTATGCGTCCTCCTGTCGCATCGCCTCAGCCACCTCAGGAAAGTGCTTTTCGATGCAGGACTCGCACACTCCATGGGTGAAGGCCACATCGGCGTGCTGTTTGATGAAGGCCTCCACGCTCGACCAGTAGCCGGCGTCGTTGCGGATCGCCTTGCAATACGAACAGATCGGGATGAGCTCTTCGATCAGGTTGATCTTCTCCAGGGCCTGAGCCAGCCGGGCGGATACCAGCCGCAGCTCCAGCTGGGTCACGACCTGGCGGGCGATCCCCTCCAGGGCCCGGATCTGGGCGGCGTTCAGCTCCCTCGGCTCATGGTCGATCACGCAGAGGGTGCCCAGGGGCAAGGCCTCCGGCGACAACAACGGGACGCCCGCATAGAAGCGGATGTTGGGTTCCGATGTCACCAGGGGATTAGCCGCAAAGCGTGGATCGAGGTGGGTGTCCTGAACCACCAGGATGTCGTCCTGGAGAATGGCGTGAGCACAAAAGGAGACGTCCCGGCTGGTTTCCGTGGCCTCCAGGCCGAACTTCGATTTGAACCACTGCCGGTCAGTGTCGACCAAGCTGACCAGGGCAATCGGCACGTCGCAGACATAGGCCGCCAGCGCTGTCAGATCGTCGAAGGCCTGCTCGGGTGGTGTGTCGAGGATGCGGTAGTCGCGAAGGACATCAAGCCGTTCTTGCTCTCGCTCGGTCAGTGGCGCCTTCATGGGCATGAAACCGAGGGATCCTGACGTCCAGCGGCCTCATTGTGGGGCTCACTCCCTCGGCACTGGAGCGACTTCACGTTTCCTCACCCCTCTCCACACCCGAACAGGGCATAGGCTCCGTCCTCGAGGGGTTTGAAAGGGTTAAATTTAAGTGATGGAGCACCTGAACTGGGGATATGTCCAATTAGGCCTGCTTGCCCTTGCTTTTGGTGGTCTGCAGGTCTGGTGGATCAGCAGCACTCTGAGGACAGGAGGCCTCGCCAAACCCCTGAGCGCAAAGGGTTTCCGCAGATCCTTGGAACGGATCTGGGCGAAAGGTCGATAGACGAGTACAGAGGAGCAATTCTTGCCGCTTCATAACGGCGGAAGCAAGGAGCACTACTTACTGACCGCCTTCCAAATCCACCAGGTCACCAGTCCGACAAGCACCCAGGGAACCAACGATCGGAAGACCACAAAGACCAGCGGAACCACCAAGGCAGAGACGGCCGTCCGATTGGTGAGCGCCTTCGACTCATCGGTCATGTAGGTGTGGAAGTCATCCACCACCAGATAGCGCAGAACGCTGGTTCCATCCGGCAGCTGACCGTTGTGCTCCCACAGGCTCTGCACATGGGGCTGCAGCAGCAGGTAGTCGAGCTGCTTGTAGTTGGTGAGTAGGGTGTTGGGCGGAGCCTTGTGCAGGGCGTCCTTGTCGGTGATCATGCTGGTGGCGCTCATCGCCACCGTTGGCGCGTCGTCGGAGGCGCCGATGTAGAGGCCGGCCCGCAGGCCTGCCAGGGCGGAAATGGTGTGGATCAGATCGGCGATGCGTCGCGCCTGGTCGGTGGCCAGGGCATTCATCGGGTAGATCAGGATCGCCTTGATGCCCCTCTGCCCCTGGGCGTGCTGCAGGCGGCAGTGTTCCAGAAGCGGCAGCAGGAAGCATTCGGTTTTGCCCGAACCGGTGCCGGTAGGGGGGGAACGGCAACGGGATCTGGGGGAACCAGTCGCGCCCAGAGCCCTGGTGGAACGGCAGCGCCACCGACACGTAGGGGCCCTTCAGCAGCCGTTCACGATCGGCGAGGAAGCGATCGATCAGCCCGCGAAGCCCGGCGTGGTGTGGTGAAAGGCGGTGCGAATCGCATCGCAGGCCACCTGCTCCAGTTCGCTGGCACCAACGGAGGGAAGCAAGTTGCGGGGCCGTGCGGCAGAAGCAGGCTAAGCGAGATCGCTGGTCTGCCAAGCGGTCTGGACCATACAGCCGCTGCATAGCGGTCTTAGCTGCACGACCGGCGCTGCGAGACGACCCAAGGCCTGGACGAACCAGCCTGCTGCTCCCATAATGGGAGGACACTGCCTTGCGACGTGCGCATCATCGCCAAGCGGACGCTCGTGCAGTTCTGGGAATCAGGCCATGGCGATGCCGAACAACCCCTCAAGGCATGGCATGCCGTTGCCAAGGCAGCCAGCTGGAGCGAACCTGCCGAGATCAAGGCGATGTTCTCGTCGGCAAGCTTTCTGGCCAACAACCGGGTGGTGTTCAACATCAGCGGCAACAAGTATCGGCTGATCGTCAAAATTGAATATCGCCTGAAGGCGATTTACATCCGCTTCATCGTCACCCATGCCGACTACGACAAGATTGACGCTTCCACGCTATGACCGTCACACTCCGCCCTATCCAACCCATTCGCACCGAGGCCGACTACGAGAGCGCCCTTCACGAGATTGATCTCTGCCTGGATGCCGACGAGGGAAGTCCAGAGTACGAAAGATTGGAAGTTCTTTCGATCCTCGTTGACGACTATGAGGCAAAGCACCATGACATTGGGCCTCCCGACCCCATTGCCGCGATTCAGTTCGCCCTTGAGCAACGTGGCTTAACACGAAAAGACCTGGGGGATGTGATCGGCAGCAGTGGACGCATTTCCGAGGTGATGAACAAGCAGCGCCCGCTGACGCTGGCCATGATCCGGAAGCTCATCACCAAGTTCAACATTCCCGCAGAAGTCCTCATCCGCAGTTCCGTCGATTCAACTGCAGAGAAGAGCGGCTTGGTTATGGCCTCCAGAGGAAGGTCATCCGTCATGAATCGCACCAATAGAGCCAATGCTCGAGTTGCAGCAGGCTGATCTCATGTGTTTGTCCAACGCCTGGGGGAAGCGAGGTCGCTCGGATTGGAATCAAGGCCTCGGCCACCGGCCCTCCACCAGAAACTACTCCCTGGGGGACTCTCCCGTCAGCCCCCCACCTCAGGCCAGCCGGTGGCACCCACCTCAATGGAGAAGGACAAGATCGTCTGCAGCCTTTCGGCAAGGGCCAGATCTGCCAAGGGCAGCGACAGCAGGATCTCGCTTGCTGGATGGAGCGCGGCGGCAACCGCTGGCGCTGTCACACAACTATCGGCCACTTCAGCTCGAAAGACGGCGAACAACCGTTCATCGCTGTTAATACACTCGCCCAGACAGAGACGTGATAGCTTTCCACGCAGCCGAGTGAGCCGCAGCATTTCTACGATTGGTTCCGCACGAGCAAAGATGCTCCGGTCAGTTTCGTTCGTGTGGTCGTGGCTGATTGCCGTCAGCGTTCTACTTGCAGTGCAGGTGCCGGCCATAGCTCAATTCTTCCCTACAACGGAGCCTGCTTTCAATCGGGTTACTGAAAAAGCTTTTCTACCCGTCTTCACGCAAGGGAACATCCAGCTGTCCCCACTCTTCCTCGATGGACGCGTGATTGCAACGGTTTCCAGCTTTATTGATATCAAGGGCACATCCCGCACTGTTGAGTCTGATCCCCCACTTACAGCGTCTCAACGCGCATTTGCCATCCATGCACGCCTGCAAAAATATCTGACCTCTATGTCTGCATATTCGTCCAAGATGTCCACATGGTCGAATGCCACCAGCATCGAGGAAAAGCAGCGTGTTCTCGAGCAAGAACTCAGCACCAAAATCCGCAAGAATGGACGAGCGTATGAGATTCTGATTGTATTTCCCAAGGGAGATCCTCCGGAATTGCTTGGTACGGTTACACCGGCAGACGTGGAAAGGGTTCGCCTACTTAGTTCTGTTCCAGAAGAACTGGCTACTCGAACTGCGCTCCATGCCAAGCGTGCACTTCTTGAGGCTTGGAAGCAACGCCAGGAGCCATTACTTCGAAGCTCAGTTCGGACTGGAATCATCGGACTTCTTGTGTTTGCCATAACCAGTGGTTTGACAGCACAAGTCCAGAAGCGCCTTGAAGCCTCTTCGCAAGTACTTGGAACTCGCCTTCGTATTGCCAACTGTACTGATACCGAACCCGATACAAGCTGCAGGATGACCCAGTTCGATTTGCATCGTTCAAGACTACAGCCTGGCATCAGCTTAAGTCTGTCCCTTGGACAAAGACTGAGCATCGTTTCTTTCTATCGCTCCTTTCTATTCTGGGGTCAGTTCCTGCTTTGGACCTGTGGCATCGCTTGGATTGCTGGGCTTTTCTACTGGAGTCGCCCGTTCAGCAATTGGATCACGGGAGTATCAATTCGAGGCCATTTGATTACCGGAGATTCCTTCAATACCGCTGGCTGGCCTCCGTTAGATTGGTTGTTGAGCCTCGGTCGCGAAGCAACGATTGGAGCCCCATTGGTGATCTTATTTTTAGTCATGGCGACCAGAATCTCAATCAAGACTGGCAATCTTGCTTGTGATCAGTATGTCAGCAGGTGGATACTCTTGCAGGAAGATACGCGGGCTGGACTTCGAGCCCGCACCATTGCCCACTCTTTGAAGGCATGGATTCGAGTTGTGATCTATCTTTTCCTTGGGATCGTAGTTTTCTATCAACTCAACCAACTCGGCGCCGTAACTCAGGCCGTTGCAATTCTGCTAGGTTTCCTCAGTTTTGCGCTTTCTCTTGCCTCTCAGAGCCTGCTCAAGGATTTAATTGGAGGTATGTTGATTTTGATCGAAGATCAATATGCTGCTGGAGATGTTGTCACTATCGGCAACGAGAGTGGCATGGTCGAAGACATTGGCCTTCGAGTCACACATCTCAGAAACCTGGACGGTGAGCTCATCAGCATTCCGAATGGAACTATTGCCACGGTCCGCAATCTTTCCAGCAGTTGGTCAAGGGTTAACTATGCTGTTAAAGTTGATATCAGCTCTGATCTTGAGACTGCAATCGCAACGATGGATTCAGTTGCTCAGCGGCTATACGGTGATCTAGCATGGTCCGAGCTTATTCTTGAGCCTCCAGAAGTTCTTGGTGTTGATGAGATCTCACATACGGGAGTGCTTATTCGCGTATTGATCAAGACCAAGCCCTTGCAACAATGGCTAGTCGCTCGTGAATACAGGCGTCGGCTAAAGCCTGCCTTTGATGCTGAGGGGATTTCAGTCGGAATTCCGAAGATGTGGTTGGTTGAATCTGAAAAGGCTTGACAGCGTCTCTGCGATCATCCTGTGCAGCATCTCGAGAACTGGCATAGGACGTTGGCGTCGTGGCAAGAGCCTCCTCATTGCTCTGGCCAGAGTTAAATTTGGATAGGGTTGCCCTTGGCAGCAGGCCCTACCGCTCCAAGCCAGAAACAGTGGAAAACAGATGCAATGTTGGGTAGAGCAACGCACCCGACTCTTGGCCTACCACTTGCTTTGCCCGAGACACCATCAGCGATGCCTGATTGATTTGGTGAACGATTAGAGCACATTGAGCAAACGCACATGTTCTCAGTCGTGCATCCGGCCTGGAATCCTCTGAAAAGAAGCGGCGTCTGCACGCTGATGCGTCGGCTGCAAAGGGATATGGGCCAGGTTTTAAGGATAGAATCGTTGATGATACTTGCGTCAGCCAAGGAAGGAGATCAACATGTGTACCTCGCTTGTGTACCGCGACGCGGCCGGAAGGGCCTATTTCGGGCGGACGCTCGAGCTGACGGTGAACCTGCCTTATCAGATCGCTTGGTTCCCCACCGGCTACATGATGCGTTCGCAGATAGCGGATCACCCGCCCGTGAATTTCACGACCCGTTACGGAGTGCTCGCCATTGCAATGCCGGAGCGAAACCCAACCAAGGATAATCCCATTCGTCATGCGGATCTCAAGATTCTGGAGGGAATGAACGATCATGGCCTGACGTTCAGTTTGCTGTCTTATCCGATGGCCGCCGGGGCAGAGGTACCAGGCCCGGGCGAGACTGCGGTTCTTTCGGCTTCCGATCTTGGGCTATGGGCACTGGGTCAGTTTCGATCGGTTGCCGAAGTCAAAGCTGCCATCGCCACACAGCCGGTGAAGTTGGAGTCTCTTGCGATTCTGGGGGGCGTGGTGTCTCCCTTCCACTATGTGGTGAACGATGCCACTGGTGCCTCCTTCGTCATCGAGTTCCACAAGGGAGAGATCTCCTTCTATGACAATCCCGTGGGTGTGCTGACCAACGCTCCTCGCTTCAAATGGCATTTGACCAATCTTGACAACTACACCTTCCTCAGCAACGTGGATCGGGCCACAGCTACCTTTGGCAACTACGTGGCAGCTCAGCCGGATTCGGGAATTGCGACTACGGGCTTGCCAGCGTCCAACACATCAGTGGGACGATTCGTGCGCGCAGCGTTCTATGCCCAATATGCTGAAAAGGCGACTACGCCGGACAAAGCCGTGACGACTCTCGCTCATATGATGAACAATTTCGACAGGCCGCGGGGGCTGACGATTGATTTACCGGAGAACGGGATCGGCCATCTTGAGGTGAAAGGTCTCGACAGGCTTGGCAGCGGCGCTGTCACCGAGTTCACTTGCTGGACAAGCCTCTCAGACCTGGACCGAAAGCTCTTCTTTCTTCGGGATTACGACTCTCACAACTATACTCGATTTGACCTCTCAGCTCTTGCCGGAGCCAGCAAGCCTCTGTCGCTGCCGATGCATTGTTTCGGTGGTGATGCGTTAGAAGGCACTACTGCATTGAAAGCGGCTTGAAGCCCGTGCCTGTTGTCCCTCCTGGCTGCTTATATCTCCATTGGCAGCATGAGGCCTGCGCTCCAGAGTGAGGCCCATCTCGATGGGCCCGCTCCCTTGAGCCTCAGCAACCATTCATTGGTTCGCCTCAGCGGACGAATCGCAGTGGCCAGCGGCTCGCTGCTTCCGTCTCGGTGTATTCGATCAGGCCCTGGATCAGCTGGCTCTCCGCCCGTCTCTGCGGGGGCATTGGCAGTGGCTCCGCATTTGGGAAGAAACCCTCGGCCTGACCACCATGACCGTCAGTATGAGCGAGGCCGTTGCCGCCGCTGAGGCGTAGGCCTTGGCTGCTTCTGGGGTGTGCGTCGCGACCGTGGCAACTGAGCTCCATCGGAAGCCTGGGTTGAAATGACGGAGGCCCCAGCCTCTGTGAGTTTCGCCAGTGGCCCTGGTTCCTACTGATTGAGGGGCTTGGAGGGGGTGAGCTCGTACTTGCAGGAGCTACGAGATCAGGGCCAGTCTCCTGTCTCTGACTCAGTTCGCTTGAGCGCGCAGCTGCTTACACGACACCAGGAAGCCGCTGACATGGTCGGACCACTGGGCCAGCGCCAGCATCTCCCGGGGCTGCCTGGCAAACCCTTTCTGGGAGAGACCGGTGAGCTCGGCCAGGTTGTCGTGGGTGACCAGGGGCTTGCTGCGCTTGGCGGCTTCACAGGCAGCGACGAACTCCTGTCCCTGTTCGGCCAGGCACTGGGCGTAGGCCTCCTCGAAGGGCACCCCCTGCTCCTGCAGCCGCACGAAGACATCCAGCTCAGGCGGGAGGTGCTCCAGCCATAACGGCAGGCTCTGCACCGGCCCGATCGTGACTTCACCACTCTGGAGGTGGATCAACACCACGGTGGCTTCCAGGGTCCAGCTGGGTTGGGCGAGCAGCTTGCCGGCGGCGATCTCGAAGGACTCGCGGTAGTCCTCGACCAGGGCCTGGTGAATCTGAGCGAGGTCAGGCATGGCCAAGGAGTTGCACGACAAAGCCCGGTGACGAGGCCACCGGGCTTGAATTGTGGGTTGTGAGGGCGGAGCTGCTGACGCTGGCACCTGGGGCCAGGTGTCTATCGGGACGGTTCCGTTGGGTCCGGGGCACCTGAGGCGGTGCAATGGACGGCGCCAGGGTTGTTTCAGCAAAACAGCCGCGACACGCCAGGAACGTCAGTGATCCGTTGAGAGTGTTGGAGCAGGGGCCGGATCGTCAGCGCACTCCTGACGGTTGCTCAGGTGGGGTGTCTTCCATCCGTTGGAGCCTCCCGGGTGTTGATGGTGGGGTTCCCCCGATTTTGAGGCCATGAGTTGATGGCACCTGCGGAGGTGAGCGGTCCCATCGATGATCCGGCCCAGCGCCGTTCCAGATTCGCCCGTAGATCGCCATAGGCCCAAACAGCAGCCTCGTCAAACGGCAGAATTGTCAAGGGAGCGAGAAACATCTCCAGCGCTTGGCGGTTGCGGATTGAGCCGCTTTAGGCCACCCCGAAAGCCAATTCAGCGGCCACCACACTGCAGAGGCCGCTCTGCTCAAGAAGGTGGCGGAGCATGAACGGCTTGATGGCCGTAGCCAGCTCGGTGATGGTGTGGCACGTGGGATAAACAGAACACTCCAGCAGGACAAACCAAGCCTTCGTCGTACACGGGTCATCCCAAACCCTGGCCGAACGTGATCTGCGCCCTTCATTGGCGCCACCTAGAGCTCAGATGCTGACATTGAGGGCGTGCTTCGCAGGACCGCTTCTCACAAGAGGAGCCGGATCGACAAGGCTGCAGGCATCGCCTCGGAGTCCATTCCCTTGTCCCGGTTCCTGACGCAGCCTCTGGAGCTGCTCGCCACGCTCGTGCCCGTGCTGCTCCTGGCTGTGCTGGTGGCCAGGGCAGAGGAGTCCAGCCCGTGCGCGGCCACACCTGCACTCCAGCGCCCCGCTGTTCCTGCAGACGTGCGTGGCTCAGGGGGCAGCGAAACAGGGATTTCCACCCACTCCCAGCTGGTCTGCGGATCGGAAGCCCCAAGGCTCTGGTGATTGGTGGATTCAAAGCCACCACCACGACCGCTGGCTTGGCCAGGCCATTGGCCCGCAGATGGCAGTTGGCCTTCTCCCGGAAGGCTGGAGCCACTGCTGCCCAGAGTCCCCGGTCTACGGCCACCCGTGGCCCCAGAGCAATCGCACCGCAAGCGATCTGGTTATCTTCGGGAAACCCCATTGACAGACCGGTGGTCCAACAGCCTGCGGGTGTTGGCCGCGATCTCCCGCTGGCTTGCCTTGGGAAGCCGTTGATGGCGCCCGCCCCCTTGCCGCGCCAGATCAGCCCCCAGGCACGAGTCCCGATGCCGGGTGCCGGTATCGATCACCAGCAGCTCCATGCCCAACCGGCGGATCGCCGCAGCAAGACCCAGCACTTCCTGGCGCATGCCCTCAAGACCCATGGGTTCAGGGCTGTCCCCCCCCGGGCCTGGATCACCCGCAGAGGCCAGTGATCGGCTGAGCGACACATTGGCGTTGCCGTCGCTGATCAGCACGATCAGAATTTCACCCACATCCTTGGCCCGGCGGGCGTTCTCGCCAAGCCGCACCGCCAAGGCCAGACCATGGGCCAGCGGCGAACCGCCGCCGCAGGGGAGGCGTTCCAGCCGGCGTGAGGCTGCGGTGATCGAGCGGGTCGGGGGCAGCTGCACCTCGGCCCGCCGGCCACGGAACGTGATCAAGGCGACCTGGTCGCGGCTGCGGTAGGCCTCGCTGAGGAGCTGCAGGGCGGCGCCCTTGGCGGCCTGCATGCGGTTCAGGGCCATCGAGCCCGACGCATCCACCACGAAGATCACCAGCGCCCCTGCCTTGCGGACCAGCTGCTTGACGCGCAGATCCTCCTCGCGCAACAGCAGCTTCGGCCCATGCCAGTCCCGCCTGCTGCGATTCGAAGTCCCAGGACTGGCCCGCCGGCGCGCCCGCTGGTAGGGCGCCGCAGCCCGCAGGGTGGCGTCGATGGCCACGTGATGGATCGGCCCGTGAGGAATCAACGGCTTGACATAGCGGCCCCGATCCACCGAGCGCACCAGGCCTCCGCCGCCGGCCTTGCCGTGGCGCCTCTTGCCGCGGGCGGCCTGGGCCAGCAGGTGCGGATCCAGCAGCACTCCCTCCGGGGAAAACAGGAACGTGTCAGGAATGGCTTCGCTGCTGGGTTGGCCCCTGGCTGGTTCGGGCGGTGGCGCCTCCTGGTCAAGTGGTGGCTGGCCGTCAGAGTCGCTGGGCGGCTCTGACGGCGGTGGCGGTTCCGGCCTGGCATCCGGCAGTGCAGCGACCGCGGCTGAACGGGGCAGGATCACCAGCTCCACAGCCAGGCGCAGATCCTCCGCAGTGACGCGGCGGCGTCCCTGCAGGGCGGCATGGGCCCGGGCCACCCGCACGGCAAACAGATCGGCACGATGTCCCTCCACCCCGGCACGGATCGCCTCGTCCACCAGGTAGCGCAGCTGCGGCGGTGCCAGACGCACCCGTGACAGCAGACAACGTCCGTCGACGATTCGCTGTTGGAGTTCCGCAAGACCCGGCCCGAAGTGTCGCCAGAAGGCCTGCGGATCGGTGGCCTGCTGCAGCACTCTCGCCACCACCTCCACCCGTTCGTCGAGTTCCAGCGGGGTGTCGGCCGAGAGCACCATGGCCAGGCGATCGATCAAGTGGGCCCGCAGCTCCCCCTCGGCGGGGTTGTAAGTGGCGATCAGCAGGGGACGGCAGGGATGGCGGAAGCTGATTCCCTCCCGCTCCACCTGATTGAAGCCGCCATCCACCACCGTGAACAGCAGGTTGGCGATGCCGGGATCCAGCAGGTTGATCTCATCGACATAAAGCACGCCGCGGTGCGCCTCGGCCAGCAGCCCCGGCTGGAACACGGCCCGGCCCCTCCGGATCGAGGCGCTCACGTCGACGGACCCCAGCAGACGGTCTTCGGTGACGCCCAGCGGCACCTGCACGAACGGCGCTGAAACCAGCCTGCTCACGGGCGTGCGGCTGATTCTGGCGCGGTGGGCGACGGTGGCATCATCCCAGTCGCCGGGCTCGGCCGGGTCGGCGTTGCAGCAGGAGTGCCGAATCACCCGGATCGGCGGCAACAGGGCATGCAGCGCTCGGGCCAGTACCGATTTTGCGGTGCCCCGCCGCCCGGCGATCACGATCCCGCCCAGGCCGGGATCCACCGCCAGCAGCAGCAGGGCCATGCGGATCGAGGCCTGGCCCACGACGGCATTGAGCGGGAAGGCATGGGGCTTAAGGGCGGTGGGCTGAGCGGCAGAACGGGGGCCAGCCTGAGGGGAAGCCGCCACTAGGGACCCACCGTCACGGACACCCCCTCCAGCTCGGCGTCGGTGAGGTCGTAGAGGTCGCGCAGCCTCTCGAGCTTGTCGGACGGGGCATTCCACAGCCCGCGGCTGCTGGCCTCCAGCATGCGACCGACCACGTTGCGGAAGGCCTCGGGGTTGGCCTCCCGCAGCCGCTGCGCCATCGCCGCATCGAAGGCGTAGGTGTCGGCGGCCTGGTCGTAAACCCAGGGATCGCGGAAGCCTGAGGTGCCACCCCAGCCGACCAGGGCCGTCATGCGCTGGGAGATCTCGTAGGCCCCGCCGGATCCCATCGCCGCCATCGACTGGGCCCAGCGGGGATTGAGCAGCTTGGTGCGGTACTCCAGGCGCAGCAGTTCCTCGAGATCCCGGGGGGTGGTGTCACGCGAGAATGATTCCACAAAGCTGGCCGCAACCCGGCCACCCGGCTTGGTCTCCCGCTGGGCCACCTCTGCAGCGCGTTTGAGGCCGCCGGTGTTGGCGTAATACTCCTGGATGTCGGTGAGGCCGTACTCCACCGAGTCGATCTGCTGGACCACCCGTTCGGTGCTGCGCAACAACGCAGCCAGCACCTGGGGGCGAGCCTGGCCCTTGTCAGCGCGGCCATAGCTGAACACGTTGCGGTCCTGCCAGGTGCTCGCCAGCTCTTCCCCGTTCTCCCAGTTGGCATCGGTGACCCGATCGTTCACCAGCGAGCCGAAGTCACCGGCGGGGTTGGAAAACAGACGGGCTGTGGGGTTGTCGATCCCCTGGGCTTGCAGCGCCCGGGCGTGGCGGCGGATGGCGTTGCGCTCCTCCGGTTCATCAGCGCTGGCAGCACGGCGGAACAGGTCGTCCAGAAGCTCGATGATGTTCACGAAGCTGTCGCGGAAGATCCCCGACAGGTTGACCAGCACATCGATGCGCGGGTGGTCGAGGGCCTCCAGGGGCTTGAGGTCGTAGCGCACGATCCGACCGGTGCCTTCCTTCACCGGTTCGGCACCCACCAGCTCCAGCAGGATCGCCAGCGATTCGCCGCGGGTCTTGATCGCATCAAGGCCCCAGAGCATCACGGCCACGGTCTCGGGCCAGGCGCCGCCATTCTCGCTCCGGTGCTTCTCGAGGATGCGCAGGGCGATCGCACGGCCCCGCACCATCGCCCCCGGCGAGGGCATGCGGTAGGGGTCGAGGGCGTGGATGTTCCTGCCGGTGGGCAGAACGCCAGGGCCGTCGCGCAGCAGATCACCACCGGGAGCAGGGGGGATGTAGGCGCCCCCCAGGCCATCGAGCAGATGGTCGATCTCCTCGGTGCTGCGCTCCAGCAGCTGGCAGACGGTCAGAGCATCCAGCAGCCGCTGGGATTGCTCAGCTGACAAGCCGGGATGGAGGTGCTCAAGCTCCGCCGCCTGGGCGCGCACCATCGGCTGATCGGCGGCAGGGGTCAGCCGGCTGATCGCTTCCAGCAACTCCGGTTCGAGCGCGTCGCCGACGTAGGCCCTGAGGTACCCGAGCCGCTGCTCCTGATCCGGCGGCAGGCCGAGCGTGTGAAGACCACTGGAGAACAGGCGGCTCTCCAGCAGCTGCAGATAGCCACTGAGGCGCACGACCCAGGTGTGGAAGGCACCTTGGTCGGTGCGAACGTTGCCGGGTGCGGGGCAGTCGGCATCGAGGCCGCTGTCGCTCACCTGCTTGAGAATGCCCTCCCGCAGGGCCTCGTTGCGCTCGGGATCCTCCCGGTATTCAGCGATCAGCTCCCGCAGGGCGATCAGCTCCCGGTAGAGGCCGGCGCGGCCGTAGGGCGGCACGTTGTGGGAAACGATCACGCCATAGCCGCGCCGCTTGGCCAGCATCGACTCAGACGGGTTGTTGGCCGCATAGACATACAGATGCGGCAGGTGGCCCAGCAGCAGGTCGGGCCAGGAGGTGCCCGTGTTCCCCAGGGGCGAACCGGGCAGCCACTCCACCGTGCCGTGCATGCCGAAGTGCAGCACCGCGTCAGCCTTGAAGCCATGCTGCAGCCAGCCGTAGAAGGCGGCGTACTGGGGGTGGGGGGTGAGATCCCGCTCGTACATCAGCCGCATCGGATCGCCTGCCACCCCTAGGGGCGGTTGCACGCCGATCCACACCTTCCCAAGCCGCACTCCGCCCAGGAGAAAGCGATCCCCGAGGGTGCGGATGCCGGTGGCCGTCAGAGGCCCCCACTGCTTTTCGATCCGAGCGGTGTGCAGCGGTCCCAGCCACTGGCGCAGGGTGTCTGCCGTCACCGTGACGCTCCCGGTGTCTTCAAAACTCTGCCCTTCGGGAATGCGGGCAACCCAGGCGTCGTCGGCGTCCTTGACCTGGCGGATCAGCTCCTCACCACTGGCCGGCAGGGGGCCCACGTCGTAGCCCTCAGCCGCCAGCGCCTTCAGCACGGCCATCAGGGAGTCAGGGACATTCAGCAGAGCGGCGGTGCCGGTGGCGCCATAGCCAGGCGGGAAGCCGTAGAGAACGATCGCCAGTCGACGTTCGGCGGCGAGTTTGCGACGCAGGGCGATCCAGGCCTTGAGGCGCCCGGTGAGTCGCCGCAGCCGTTCGGGAATCAGATAGATGCGATCGCCCACCAGTCCCCCCAGAGGCACGGGGTCAATGGCGCCGTCCAATTCGGGCAGGGCGAACAGCACCACGCTCTGCAGCCCGCCGATCCCCTGGCGGGTCCAGGAATGCAGGTCCTGAATCAGCAGCGGTGCAGAGACCAGATAGGGAACGTTCTTGGCTCGCAGGATGCGCTGCGCCACCTCCTCGCGGCGGCCCGCCTCCATCGAACCGGCCGGGCCGCCCACCAGGGGAAAGCCGATCGTGGAGACGATGGCGTCCACAGCCACGGCATCCCGTCGGGCACCACTGGCCGGAGCCTCGGAGGTCTGCTCGGAGGTCTGCTCGGCGACCTGAGCGGTGGCCAGTTCGGTGGCGCTGGTCATCCAGTCCCGGACGGCCATGTGCCCTTCAACGCCATTGATGAACACCGGCAGCGGCACTAGTTCGGCGTCCTCGAAGGCGCGGATCAGCTGGGGAAGGTAGGGCTGGGCCGTGATCACATGCTTGCGGTAGAGCAGGAGCCCCACCACCGGCCAGTTGCCATGCCCGGCTGCGCTCTGGGGCCGCGTTTGGTGGAACCAGGCCAGGTACTCCCTTGGTGAGAGGAAGAAGCCGTCGTGATCGGGATGGACCAGGCCGAGATTCGGCGATTCCCTTGGCGGCGGGATCGCCCCAGGCCTGAGGCCGAGGCCATGGCGAGCCAGATAGAGGAACAGGGCCGCCACGTTCTCGCTGCCGCCGGCGTTCCAGTAGCCGTAGAGGATCAGCCAGTGGCGCAGGTCCTGGGCTTTGCGGAAGGGCAGGAAGCGCAGCAGCTTCGGCCCCACCTTGAGGAAGCCGATGTAGCCAGCCAGCTTGTCCTCCTCCCGTCCGCTGCCGAATTTGGCCAGCAGGGCCTGGATCGGCCGCGGCATACCGGCACTGCTGCCTCCGATCGTGAACCGCCCGAACCGGGTGAGCTCCATCAGCTCGATCGCTGACTCGAACACCAGCCGGATCGGAACCGTCACCGCGTGCTGGCGCAGCCACTCCACCTGATCGAAATCGAAGATCAGGCTGGCGAAGAAGGCATCGGCACCCTCCAGTGCGGCTGCCACATCAGCCGGGCGATCGCTGAGGTCACGGTCGCTGAACACGGCGATCGAGAGCTCGGGGCACTGGGCCATCGCCTGTTCAGCCGCCTGGCGGTAGAGACCGGCGTTAAAGGCCTCGAAGCCGGCCAGCAGCACGATCCTTTTCATGGCAGCCCCCCGCATCGCCATGACTTGATTCTGCTGCGGACCTGATCAGTCCGTTGGCTCAAGTGGTGACCGGGCCGCAACCTCTGCTTGATGAATCGATAATGGTTCAGTCAATGCCTCCAGCTCGAGAAGCGACCTCGCTCTTCAGGCCCATCAGTGAACGAACGCACGGCCGACCACCGCTTGTCGACACTGCTGGAGCGGGTTGAAGACCAGCTGCGCCCCGGGCTGCTGATTCGAAGCGTCGATCCCCATGACCCCGTCCGCGTGGACAGGATCCCCCAGCCCTGGCGCACGCTTGGTTGCGGCAACTACGCCGCGGTGCTCGTTCACCCTGACCATCCCGAGCAGGTGGTGAAGTTCTACGCACCGGGTCGACCAGGCATTGAGCAGGAGGCGGAGGTGTACCGCCGCATCGGCCACCATGCCGCCTACTCCCAGTGCTTTCACGTGGGCGAGGGCTATCTGGTGCTTCGGCGTCTGCAGGGGATCACCTTGTACGACTGCATCCGCACCGGTAGTCCCATCCCACTGCAGGCGATGCAGCACATTGATGAGGCCCTCGCCTATGCCGTCAGCCGCGGACTGCACGGTCACGATGTGCATGGCCGCAATGTGATGGTCCACGAGGGGCGGGGCCTGATCGTGGACATCTCGGACTTCCTCAACCCGGAACCCTGCCGGGCATGGCAGGACCTGCGCTGGGCTTACCACCGTCTGTATCGCCCCCTGATCGCCCCCCTGGGCCTGCAGGCACCAGGACCTGTGCTTGACCTGGTGCGCAGGAGTTACCGCCTCTATCGGCGCCTGAATTCGCAGGGCCGCAGCCGCTGAGTGGCCGTTGGGCCTCACGGCACTGATTTGGGGCTTGCGTGCGGAAAACCCTGCGCAGGCGCCATGCCCAGCTGCCGGGCCGAGAGGGTCCAGAGCTCACGGGCCAGGTCGCTTGAGCAGGCCTCGGCACTGGGCTCACTGACCTCAAACCGTCGCCTGCCTGGGCCCAGGACCTGGTTGCTCCAGTATTGGAATCCGCTGGGCTGCGGCGGTGACCCGGTGGCCAGGCCAGCCAGCAGGGCACCAGCTCTCTGGGGCGTTTCGGTGAGCCGCAGCAGGTCGCGGGCCACCAGGGCGAACAGGATCTGGCCGGTCGGGTTATGGCGCTGGCTGTAGCGGAAGAAGCCGCCGTTGCCGCGGGGGATCACCAGCCCCGGGCTCCAGGCGAGCACGGGCAAGGGCGTGCCCTCCTGCCGCAGCCGCCGCTCCACTTCCCGGGCCATCAACAGGTTGCAGAGCTTGCTGTCCTTGTAAGCCTTTTCGGCATGGAAGGCGCCGCCATCCAGCATTGCGGCACCGGGCCCTTGCCGCAGGCCGGCAAGGTCAGCGAGACCGGCGGGCTGGCCCACCTTTCCGCCGGCCGTGCTGGGGTCGTGCACCTCCGAGGCCGTGACCACCAGTCGCGGCGCGGTGCCCTGCAGCAGCAGGGGCAACAGTCGCTGCAGCAGGGCCTGGTGAGCCAGGTGGTTCACTGCGATGGTGAGCTCAAAGCCCTGCACTGACCAGCGGGGCTCAGCCGCACCGCTGTACTGCAGGCCAGCGTTGAGCACCAGCGAGTCGATCGGCCCTGCTGCCGCCAGCAGGGCATCCGCGCAGGCCTCGATGCTGGCCAGATCAGCCAGATCGCAGAGGATGGTCTGGAGCCGGCCGCTGAGCTGGCGGCGCAGGCGATCGGCGGTGGCGGCATCCCGGCAGAGCACGGTGAGGCGGTGGCCGGCCTGCAACAGCTGGGCGACTGCCTGAAAGCCGATGCCGGAGCTGCCACCGGTGAGCAGCACGTGTCTTGACGGGCCACCTGCTGTGCTGGTCACAGTGTGGTCATCACAGCCATCGCGATGGGGGCAGGGGGACTTGAACCCCCACAGTGTCGCCACCTGCGGATTTTAAGTCCGTCATAAAAGCAGCTTTCAAAGGATTTCTCAGCCAAGGGGTGCCTAGTTCGTGCCTAATCGTGGACGCAGCTGGCCCGTTTTGAGCATCATCGCCCCAGAGGGCATGTCTTGGCGGCGGGAATCCACTGATAGTGCCCAGCGCAGCTGCTCGAGGCACCTGGCACTAGCGATGGTGGGAACGCCTGGGAGCAGATCGGGAAATCCCGCTACAATTCGTCCCAGAAGAGCCTCATTGATACCGGGTGCGGTTCGATCGGCGACCATGGGTATGTCCATCTCAAGAGCGCGAGCTGAGACCCTCACCACCGCAGGCGACGAAGGAGCCCTGCAGGCAGGGATGGCTCTGGCAAGGCGGCACAGCGCCGCGGCGGCGCTCGCCGAGGCCAGCAGGGTGAAGGCTCTCCCCTCTGCGCTTGAGACGAATTTCGCCAGGGGCCTGACCGCAGACATCCAGATCGGGAGCCTGATCTCTGCCGATCTGGATCGCCTTGGGGAATTGCCGGCATGACAGCCCTGCAAGACATGAACTCTCTGCTGGAGTCGGAGAGCGAGCGCTGGAAGCGCCTGGCGGAGATTGCGAATCCGTGTAAGGGGCTGATGGAGCGGCTGCGGATACCGACCATTGGCGTGGGCCTCGATGCCCTGGCCGGCACCGAGTCGCTCCGCAGGATGGCGGAGGCCTGCGCCCCCCGCATCGCCTCCATGGAGATCGGACTGGGGCTCAATGCCATTGCCGCCCTCGGCTCGATTGGCAACCTCGGCGCCGTTGCTGCCCTCGCCGATCTGCACGCTCCGGTCCGCATCTATGCGGTTCCCCGCCTGCCGACACAGATCGTCCTTCGTTTTGAAAGAAGCCGAGACGCCTTCCGGGACAGACAGCCGCTCAGCCCAATCCCGGAGGCCCCGAGCCATCCAGAGCCGACAGGTTGGCTTGAAGACAGCCTCGAGGACGAAGGCGCGCGGAGGGTTCTGGAGCAGCTGAGTCGCTTCGTGCACTCGGAGGAGATCCCCAGCGATGCCCGGCAGGGGATGAGTTTGCTCATCACCTGGTGGAAACTGAATGGGCACCAGATCACCTCGGATCAGAGCCTTGAGTTCAACCGGGTCGTGCAGAGTTTCATCGGTGCCCAGCTCGGCCAGGCCACATCCTCGGATCAACACAAGCAATTCAAGAACGGACTGCTTGTGCCACAGGGCGAGAGTCGCCAGATGCTTTCTGCGGTAGAGCTTGCCCCGCGCATCTACACGTCTTTTGAGCTTTCCAAGATTCTCAATTACAACGATTCAACCATCCGACGTCATGCGGAATCTGCCTGGACGAAGGCTGGAGGTCGCGGACCATGCCCTTTGGGAAGGGGGTCCAATTGGTACGTAGTGGAAGCCGCAGAGGATGGGGGAGGGAAAAAACGCGGCTGGAAGTTTCAGCAACTCAGTGAGCGCCAAGAAGGCTGAGCCGGCTTTCCTGTCCGGTGAGCCGAAGGTCCCACGTTGTGGCCACTGATGGGGTTTTGCCTTGCAATCAAGGTGACAGATCAGAGTAGATAGGCACATTAGAGACATCTTCATGCCTGCATGGAATATCTAGAATCTGACGATCAGAGCTGAGCCGATGGCTGCTCAGAGTGAGCCAGAAAAGAGCAGCCGAGCCGATCAGCACGACCGCCCAGAGCGATCCACCCCCCTACCAAGCTGAGCTCTGAACCGATGCCCACCGCCTTGCCGAGCGGCAGCAGCCGTCAACCCCGGCGCTATCACTTGGTGGACCATCAGAGCCAGCCTCACCTTGAGCTCGATGAGCACTTCGATTCGATCGAGGAGGCCTGGGCGTTCGCCACCCACAAGGCTGAACCCTGCAAAGGTGAGCCCACAAGCCAAGTCCCCCCTGGCACCCCCTTCCTCCACTGATCCTGCCCAGGCGTCGCCGCAGCCCACCGA
>NZ_JAYGIC010000098.1:0-15959 GCF_034931105.1 Synechococcus sp. CCY9201
GCTGATCGCCCGCCATGGCGAACGGTCTTTGCCTTTGCAGTACTACAGCCGTGCTCTTCTCCATTCCACAGCTGCTCGGCTGCGCTGGCAGGCGCCAGACTTACGTCTATTGGAATGAGGTGGCAATTCAGGCTCTGCGCTGATCCTTCTTCTAGGCGCAGTTACTCCGCATCGAGCAGCTCCGCCAGCGGCACGAACGTATACCCGAGCCGTTGCAGGTCGGGAATGATCCGGCGCAGGGCTCGGAGGGTTCGCCCGCTCAGGGCCGGCGTGTCGTGCATCACCAGAATTCCGCCGGGATGGGCGTTGATCCGCACGAACCACCGCATGAAACCCAGCGGTGGCCGCACGGTATCCCAGGGGAAGATCGAGGCCAGCACCAGGCGGTAGCGGCGTCCGCGCAGCCACTCCACCATCGGCCGGTGAAACCATCCCTGTCCGGGTCGGCACCAGCGCCAGGTCAGCCGTTCCGGCAGAGCGGCCCGCTCAATTGCCCGCTGGGTGTCGCGTAGCTGCTGCAGAAAGGCCGGCTCCTCCAGGGTGGCGGCCCGCTCATCCCGCCAGAGGTGGTTGCCGAGGTCGTGGCCCTCCTGCAGGGCCCGGCGCGGAAAGTGCGGATCGAGCTCCAGATGGGAGCCGACCAGGAAGAACGTGGCCGGCACATCCAGCTCCCGCAGCAGATCCAGCAAGGCCCCGGAACCTGGCCCGCTCGGCCCATCGTCGATGGTGAGGGCCAGCTGCCTCCGATCCGCCGCTCCGCAGAACACCACCTCCGGATGGCGCCGGGCCAGAACCGTGCGGATCAGCAGGGAGGGCAGCAGCAGCCCGAACACCACCAGATCACTCAGCAGCACCAGGCCCAGGGCCAACAACAGCAGGGGGATCCCATCCATCGGGCATCTCTTCGATGGCCCCCCATTCTCGAGCCCGTGCGGGCACACCAGCAGTCCGCCAGATCAACGGCGTTTGGCAGTAGGAGATCCCTGCCTGCTCAAGCCGCTGGCGGTTGAGAGCTGGAGCCACACTCCACTCGCAAAGGCAATGCAACTGCATTACCTTTGCGTTGGTTCCGCTGGGTGGTCCGATGGCTCCTCTTTCCTCGTCTGCAGCGGCCGCTTCCGCCGTGGACGCTCCCCAGCAGGAGGTGGAATCGACGCTCACCGATCGTTACCAGACCACCGTTCCGCAGCCGGTGCGACGGGCCCTGGGGCTGCGCAAACGCGACCGCATCCGCTACGCCTTCCGCTCCAACGGCGAGGTGGTCCTGGAGCGGGTCAGCCCAGAGCCCGACGACGATCCGGCCCTCGCTCCCTTCCTGGCGCTGTTGGAGCAGGACATCGCCAGCCATCCCGAGCGCCTCAAGCCCATCGCTGCTGATCTGGTCGCTCGCCTGCAGGATCTGGTTGGAGGCATCGAGGTGGATCTCGATGCACCGCTGCCGGACGACGACGAGACCGGCGGCTGCGACACCGACTCCGGAAACATCGGCTGCGGCGACACCATCTGATCGTGGGCAAGGCCGATGCAGCGCCCCTGGTGGCCCATGGGTGGCTGGTGGTTGCACACCCGGTGTTCCTGGATCAGCTGGAGGCGCTGATCGCGGAGGTCGAGATGTTGCGACGCAAGGACTCCCTCGGATATCGCAGTAAGAACACCAGCAAGCGCCTGGCTGCCATCGCACGGTTGATGCTCCAGGACATTCCTCAGGACCCCAGCCGCAAGGACTACCAGCAGGGATCAACCCTGGGCGCTGGGCATCGGCACTGGCGCCGGGCCAAGTTCTTTCAGCAGTTTCGCCTGTTCTTTCGCTTTCACAATCGCTCGAAGGTGATCGTGCTGGGCTGGGTGAACGACACAGATACCAAGCGGGCCTACGGCAGCAAGACGGATGCCTACCGGGTGTTCCAGTCGATGGTGGACCGTGGCCATCCGCCAGACGACTGGGAGGAGCTCCTGGAGGAAGCGAGCCAGACCGGCGGGCGTCTGCAGCGGCTCAGCGAGCAGCTGCATTGATCGGACGGTGGAGTGTCAGTGAGGCTGAGCCTCGAGCCTGCGCCGACGCAACACACGGCTGTCATAACTGGTGAATGCAGCCATTCAGATCGGCAATCCATCGTTGAAGGCTTCATCGGCGGCGGAAGAAGGCCGGTCAATCTGGTTCACCTTCCCCAATTCCATCAACGGATTCAGACTGACAGTCATTCCCCCTACAGAGCCGATCAACATCGTTGCTGATTCCAAGCTAGTGGTGAGCAGCACGGGCGCTGTTCTTCGTTAACATCACCTCCTTGGTGTGGCCCTGCAGCGCCCGCCACTGCTCCACCCGCCACTACAGGGTGCGCTTGCGCTGGTGCCACTCCTGGCCAGGGTGAATCCGCTCCAGATGGAGCAGCAGGGTCTGGGGCTCAAGTTGGGGCGCCTGCTCCAACATCGGCACCAAGACGCTGTCCCAGACGTCCGCGAGGGGATCGGCACGGGTGCGCCAGGTCCGACCCGGCTGCTGGTGGTGGCCTTGGGGTTGCAACTCACCTCGATCGATGCGCTGAGCGCTGCGAACCGAGATGCCAACGGCATCAGCAGCGATCTGCTGTCTGAGCCCCTGGGCTCGCTTGTCCATGTACCGCGCCTTGATCCGCAACGACAGTTGGGCGGGCACCGAGGGGCTCCGGCTGGCGATCGGAGCCCTGTTGTCGCGCCTTGAGACCCGCCGATGGAGTTGCGCGGACCCCCCGCCTACCTAATCGTCGCCGTGCACCGTGACCTGGATTAAGAGGCTGCTGAAAAAGGCATCTGTCGACGGTCGATTCTGGGTTAACCCTTCAGATCCATGAAGTTCTGCGCCCCGAAATGATCTAGAAGCTGAGATGCATCTGAAAATGCCTCTCTTTTTCTTGTTCACCCTCTGCGATGTGAGGGCTGAAACGATTTTCAGCAGTCTCTTAAGGCATCGTGACTGATTGCCGCTTGGGGGTTGCATTCGCCGAAGCGAAGATGTCGTCGCCGTATCAGTCACCCCCCCCGTGAACGAGTACCCGAACCATAGATCCCGAGCAGGTTGAACTGAGTTCATCCGAAGATCAATACCTCAGAACGAAGACTTTCCGGGCTTGGCTGTGCCTACTGAGTCGATTAGAGTGTTGATCCTTCCAAGAAGACTGGGTGACCTGAAGTGCTCGTTGATCAGAACGAGGTAATCTCTAGTGGCCCCAATGAGTTGGAGTGCTTTACGGCCGACGCCCTCTGGCCTGCCACTCATTATGCTTTCTTCAACGTAGTCGATAAGCTTGTGAAGCAATAGGTAAAAGTTCGTCGTGCCTGATCGTTCTGGAGGCAAGAAGGAGTTGATTCGAGTGGTCAGGGATGAGATTTTCGACTTTCCATTGGCGATGATGGCCTTCGCGCTTGAAAAGAGAATGGTTCCGGATTCTGTCGCTATCAGAAGCTTGCAGCTCCAGTCTCTACAATCCTGTGGCCTCTGGCTATAAATTGAGCACTTGCATTCTGAGAGTGCACTGCATGGGTGCATAATGCTGAACTTGCTATGGCGATATGGCTTTGCTGGTACCGATAGAGACGTGAGGCAAGAGACCTCTTCCTCAGTTACTACAGTGCGATAGAAGAAAGCACCGCTGCAGCAAAAGCCACAAGTCGAGCAGAGTGATTCAGCCACATCAGTCTGCGATGTTTCAGAATTGTTGTCGATACCGGCCGTCGACCTGGTGTTCATTCTGTTCTGTCAGACCATGCACCCATGCATCCTATGTAATTCTGGTTGGCACTCACTGAGGACCAGTAGATTCATCGGAAGGCCTAGTGCCACGGAGCACCTCTAGCGACACCCCGGATTCTAGTTGTTATTTGCGGGACGGCACACTAGGGCCCCAGGCCCTGGCCCTCGCCACCCTCACCAGGATGGAGCTGCGGAAGCTGGCCCAGTCCCGCGGGATCAGCAGCGTGGCCGGAGCCCCCGCCTGGCTGCGGCCTGACTGAAACAGTCCCGTGCTGTCCATCCCCAGCCTATGGTCATGGTGCGTGCAAATGGTGGTCACCATGGAGGTTCGGAGCGTCGACGCGCCGGGGCTGCTGCACTGCCGGCCCGGAACCCTCTGGGGTAGCCGTTGCCAAGCGCCATGGAATCCCGCCGGTTGGTGGTCTGGATCTCGTCGGGAATCCTGGGCTTTCAGGGCCTCACCCTGTGCTTCGACCTGCTCAACTGCACCGCCCTCTCCTGGCTGTACGTGCGCCTGAACGGCTTTGACGCCGCGGTGCAGCGTTCTGTCTCCCCAGCCGGCGAGCCCGGGGCCCAGCGCTCCAGAGGGCAGGCTGGGGTGCTGGATCCCGATGCCTCCACGTCACCGGTGGCGGATTCAGGTCAATCCCCGCTGGTGCATCCGCTGTCGCTGTTCTGCGCCCGGCCCCAGGGCCGCATCGATGACGCCGTGAGCCAGGGGCTCAGAATCCTGGCCGGGCTGGCACTGGGGGGAACGGCGCAGGGACGGCCCCAATAGCCTCCGAGATCTGTGGAGATCCGATGAGCACCACGACCCCTGGGCTGTGGGTCAGCACACAGCACATGGCCGAACTGCTTGGCATCCACCGCGTCACCCTGCAGCGCTTGAAGAAGGGCGGCTTCTTCCGGGGCGGCCACCACTTCCGAAAGGCCAACCCGCTGGCACCGCGTTCCAACACCGTGTGGCACCAGCAGCGTGTTCTCCTGCGGGTCGACACACCCTGAGGCAGCCTTCAGCAGAAGGCCCAGGGGCTGAACGACAAGGCAAGGCTGTCGTTGGGGTCGATGGCGTTGCCTTGCGGGGTGGTTTTGCAGCTGCGGGGGTAGGGGGCAACGGTCCGGCTCACCTATCTCAAGAAGAGGGTTTCGCCGTCGCAGAGGTGCCTCGGGGGAGCGGGCCAGCAGAGCGCCCCAGAGGCCGGATTCGATGAAGATTCATTGAACTTGTGAACCTGACGGGGAATCCCTCATCGACAAACCCAGCTACTGCAAGGGTTTTGCTCCAATCAAAGGGATTCATAATCCCAAGGTCGGGAGTTCAAGTCTCCCCCGAGCCATTATTGATTCAACGGTCACCAATCTGTGAGGATGGTTGTCCGTCTTGGCATTGAGGCTGAGAAGTCCGGAAACGAAATCCCCGCCATCGGCACGATCAAGGCGCCTGTTGATCATCCCTCGTGTTTCTGGATCCGCTGTTTGAAGACAACCGATCTGACTCACTGATTATTGGGTGAGGGTTTTGAAAGCCCCGTTGGAACACCTTGTCGATAGATCAGACATCAACAGCCAGCAAGTCCCCGACCCAGCAGAAGATCCCGGGCACCGTTGACGCGCTGCATGGTGTCATGGGCACCGCCCCGATCGGGATGATGTTCCGCTGCGGCGTTCTTCCAGGCCCGGGTGACGTCGCTTTCCCGGATCCGGCCCGAAAGGGGCAGGTGCAACCGCTGCCGCGCCACGATCGCGTCCAGGTCAGGGTGCTTGCCGAGGGGCCCCCAGTCGGCCTGGCTGAGGGCAGGGGTTTTTTTCTTGCCGGTCTTTCGGCGCCTGCCGTTCCTTTCCGTTCCGGACCCACCGAAGCCTCTGGAGGCAGCACCAGGATCAGATGCGGACCTGGATGATTCCTCCTTCGTGAAACGGGACACCACCAGAGGCATCGATCGCTCTCGCAGGGTCTGGGGCATCGCAGCACACGCATCAATGAATTGATCCAGCTTCCTCCATCAGCCAGCCCCCTGGACATCCGGTCGGCGTGCTGACAGACAGGGCCTTGTCCGATCACAGCTGTTGAGCGGCTGGACGCTCCTTAGCCCGCCTTCGCCCGCATCAGCCGCTGCAGCTGGGCGCTCTCCAACTCGAGCACCCGGCGGGCGAAATCGGGATCCCGCTCCAGCACCACATCGAAGGAATCCACCGGCACCGCCAGCACCCGGGTGCCATCGGCTTCGGCCACGATCGTGCTCTCCGAGGTGCTGTGGGTGAGCACCTCCAGTTCGTCGAGCACCCGGCCGGGCTCCATGTCCTCCAGCCACTCCCGTTCGCCGTCGCGGTGGCGCACCTGAGCCCGGCCTTCGATAAGCAGCAGCAGCTCACGGCAGGTGTCGCCGGCCTCGGTGATCAGATCGCCGCGGCAGAAGCTGCGCATGTCGGCCTGTTCGGCCAGGGTGGCCAGGGTGTCGGCATCGCTGCGGCGGAAGAAATCGCTGGTGGCCAGGAACACCCGCTTCTCCAGTTCCGGACAATCCCTCAGAGCCGGCGGGCCCTGCAGAGCCCCAACGGCCTGGGCCGTCTGGGCCAGCAGGGGTGGGGTGTCCTTGCCGCTCACCTGGACCGCCAGTGACCGGGCCCGTTCAGCATCCAGGCAGGCGGTGAGATACAGAGCGGCGGCCGCCATGGTGGGGCTGGGGTCAGCCGCCAGGCTGTCGAGGAAGGTGAGCGTGTCGGCCACGGGTAAGTCCAGACGACAGGAGGCGATCTCCCCGCCTGGCTGGGCGAGGGCTTCGGCCACGGCGGTCGGCAGGCGACCCGCCCAGTCGTCACCCTGAACCAGTTCCGGCAGGCCCAGCGGCGAGATGGCCTGCAGGCGCTGCACCAATGCCGGCACCACCGGATCCTCCTGGAGGGTGACCAGGCCCGCGAGGATGGCCCGAAGCGTCAGCTCCTTGCGTAACTGGAGACGGTCGTCCAGCAGATCCAGCACAGCGGTCTGGTCACGAAGGGCGCTCTGATGCAGGGCCCGGTAGCCGCCTGTCAGGGCCGGCAGCCGATCCAGCAACAGCTCCAGCTTGCGGATGGCAGCGGCCCTGGGGGAGATGTCGCCCAGCACCCGTTGCTCCTCACCGAGGGAGATGCCGTATTCCCGCCGCAGTGCCCGCAACGCCCCCCAGTCGTCGCGGGCATCACCGCGGGCACCAGCCCGACCGCTGCCATCACCGAGGCTCTGCACCAGCAGCAGCCTCTCCAGTGACTTGCGATAGCCGCTGAGGCGAATCTGATCCTCGAGGCTGCGGCGGCTGTCTGGATCAAGCAGGCCGGGATCCTCCACCCCCAGCTCCTCCAGCAGCTGGCGGTGCTCGTCGTCGCTGATGCCGAGCGACAGGCGCATCTGTTTGAGCACATCCAGGCTGCTGGCTGCATTGACGAAGCCCTCCTCAAGGGCCTCCCGCACCACGCCCTTGTAGGCCTCCAGCCGTTTCTGGCCAGTGAAGCCAGGCAGCACCTTGGCCAGAACGTAGACCTCTTCGGTGCCCAGATCGGCGATGGATCGGCCATCCAGGTAGCGGCCCACGTCGAGATCCATGCGGGCCAGCTGCTTGCGGAAGCGCTCCGCCAGGTTCTCGCGGCCGTAGAGGGCTGGAGAACGCCCCCAGGCCCGGTAGAGCCAGAGGGTGCTCAGCGCCACCAGGATCACGTCGTAGAGGTACTGAACCCAGGCCGGCAGCAGCAGGATCAGGGGCCGGCCGGAGAACAGGAAGAAAAAGTTGAACACCAGATAGGTGGCCACCAGAAAGACCCGGTGGCGGATGCGATCCCGATCGGGCTCAGCGCCGCGGCGGCGCACCTGCCCCCGCAGGCCCGATTCGATCGCCCGGCCCACCAGCACCCCCAGCCAGGTGCACAGCCCCAGGAACAGGGGCACGGCCACCAGCCGGGGCACATCGATCGGCTGGCCGAACAGGACAAAACCTGGCCGCAGCAGCAGCGCGAGCTGGTCGCTCTGACGCAGCCAGACTCCCGAGAAGTAGTAGTCCCAGTTGCCGGCGTAGAGGTAGTAGTACAGGAAGTAGCCCAGCACCAGGCCCACGTAGCCGTAGCGCTCGAAGGCGAAGGCCGGGGTGGGCAGCCGGGCCCAGTAGGTGCGCTCGGCGTCGATGTCGATGCAGGGTTGCTGGCAGGCCACGCAGGCGCTCTGTTCGGCGCCATCGGGCTGAACGGTGCGGCACATCGACTGGGTGATCGGCGTGGCCGCCATGTGGGCCCTGCTGCCCAGCAGGCCGGTGGGGGTGGAGTAGATGCTCTGCACCGGCGCCATCGGGCAGAAGTACTGGCACCAGCTCTTGCCGCCATACAGCCAGCCCACGGCGATGGCGCAGACGATGGTGAAGCTCAGCCAGGCGAACAGCACCAGCCGGTCGGCATTGAAGAAGAGGATGCGGCCGCAGAGGCCGACATAGAGCCAGCCGAACTGCAGCTGGGAATAGTGCTTGCCCAGCCAGGAATCGCCCGGCACCTTGGCGAGCTGGAAGCGCTTTTCTCCGGTTTTAGGATTCACCCGGGTGATCTGGCGTTGCAGCCCCAGAGCGCGGGGGATCTGGGAGAGGAAGGAGAGCGGGCAGATGCGCCGCCAGAGTTCGTGGCCAAACACCAGCAGCACAAAAACGCCCGCCGGCACCACCAGCCCCCAGAACAGGGTGGTGCCGAGGGGATAGGGGGCTTCCGTCAGGCAGGTTCCCTGCACCGGCACGCAGTCGGCCGGTAGCCGAAGCGGGCTCCAGGGATGGTCCGGCTCGGTGAAGCGCGGCGTGAACGGGTCGTAGAGCAGCGAGGCGATGATCAGCAGCCAGCCGGTGGTGAGTGCCCACCGCACCAGATGCATGCGCCGTTCCGTCACCTGGCCGTCCTCACTGCGACACACCGGAGGCGCTGACCATAGCGATGGCCCCCGGCGGCTGCAGGATCTGTTCTTAACCGTGGCGATCTGCGCGTCTGTACTGCTTCTGTACTGCCGCGTCATCGGTGGGTGTCATGGTCATCGGGACGATGCTCCAATGGACACTGCCAATAAACAGCACAATCGCTTCGGCCAAGCTGATGGCCGCCAGCTTCTATGCGACGACTCCTCCCAGGGAATGGTCGATCAGGGTTGGGGCTGAGTCGAGAGCTTTTACGAATACAAGACAGTCTTTGATGGCTTTCGCCAGTTTTCAGCTCCTGGGAGCTTCAGCCGCCATCGCTTTGAGCGCGACGCGGTCCACCTTGCCGCTCGGGTTGAGGGGCATCTCCGCCAGCACCACAATCTCCTCCGGTGCCTTGTAACCGATGCGTTCGCGGGCAAAGCGAATCAGCTCGGCGGCCATCGGAGCCTGGGCTCCACGCTGGAGGGTGATGTAGGCCCGCACGTTCTCCCCGTGCATGACGTCGTGGATGCCGATCGCTCCGGCCAGTTCCACAGCAGGGTGTTCGCAGAGGGCATCCTCCACGTCCTGCGGACAGATGTTGGAGGCATCGTGAACGATGATCTGTTTGCGTCGGCCGCAGAACCACAGGTAGCCGTCCGCGTCCAGGCGCATCTCGTCACCAGTGTCGAGCCAGCCGTCCACAATCGTCTCGGCTGTGGCGGTGGGATTGTCCCAGTAGCCCGTCATCACCGACGCCGAACGCAGCCACAACCTTCCTTCCGCTCCCACCGGCAGTTCGCGGCCCTCCTCGTTGCGGATGGAGCACTCGAAACCGGGGCAGACCCGACCCACCGAGCCGACCCGGTTCTCGCCGGAAGGCGGAGACATCGTGGCCACACCGCATTCACTCATGCCGAAGCATTCGTCGATCGAAAAACCCACGGCGGTCTTGAAATCCCGCTGCAGCTGCAGGGGAACCTTGTCACCACCGGAGAGGCACAGGCGCACGTCGGCGAAATCGGCCGGATTCAGATCGCGGTCATGCATCAGGCCCATCAGCGGTGCCGGCAACATCAGCAGCAGATTCGGCTGGCGGTGATGCAGGAGCGCCTCAAGGGCATGGTTGTCACTCTCGGTCGCCACCACCAGGGTGACCCCCAGCGAGAGGCCTGCCAGTCCGTACATCGAGGCCGCCGCATGGGCCAGCGAGCAGCCCACCATCAGACGCTCCCCCGGCGCGTATTCCATCACCTGGGCCAGGCTGGCGAGCGTCGCTCCATAGCTGGCGCGGCTGTGGGTCACCCCCTTGGGCTTGGCAGTGCTGCCGGAGGTGAAATAAATGATCGCGGGGGCCTCCGCTGGCAGGCAGGACAGTTCCTCCCCGGTGGCAGGCGTGGTCAGCAGAGTCTCAAGGCACCTCTCGCCTTCAGCCCCTGCCGCTCTCTGCCCATCCTCGAAGCGGATCAGCCCCAGAGGCAGGGATCCGGCCAGCTGCGTGGCTTCCAGATCAGCCAGGCGCTCCTGGTGATACAGCAGCAGCACCGCCCCGCTCACCCGCAGGGCATGGTCGATCTCGGGCACCACATAGCGGTAGTTGAGCGGTGTGATCACCAGGCCCAGCCGCAGACAAGCGAGGTAGTGGATCACCAGCTCGACCCGGTTGGGCATCAAGGACGCCACCCGGTCGCCAGCCTTCAGCGGCATGGTGCCGTAGGCGGCAGTCAGTCGTTCCACCCGCTCTGCCAGCTGCCTCCAGCTGAGGCTTGTATGGAGATCCTGCAGGGCTGGACCGTCAGGATCCCGGACCAGCCCCACCTCCAGAAGCGCATCGAGGCGGTCGGGCAGCGTGAGGGCAGGTCCGGACAGCAGCATCAAGCCGACACGCAGAGACAACGCCCCCATCCTGCCTTCAGCGGTCAGGACGCGCCCGGCTCCATGGACCGTGAGAAGCCAGAGGGCACGGCAGCGATCGCGGCTTGGCCGCGCCGGTGGATCTCGCGGGCGTACTCGGTCCAGGTGCCTTGTCCCCAATAGCGGAAGCAACTGGTTTCCAGCAGCAGCAGATGGAGCAGGGCCTGCTGATAGGGCGGGGTCTGGGTCACTGCGGGGTCGTGCACCACCAGGGGATCAAACAGCTGGTGAAACTGGGCACTGAGGCTGTTCATCGGCTCCAGCACGTTGGCGTAGCCCTCCACCCAGCTGAGGTTGTTGGTCCAGGAGGCGCCGGCCATCGAGAAGGAGGGATCGGTGGCCTGGAGGTGGGTGATCGCCGCCTGAATGGCGGCGGGGGTCGGCGATCCGCTCAGCTGTTGCCACAGCTTGTGCTGATGCACCGCCTGAATCTGCGGAAAATCCTGGGATGACACCCCAGCGGCCTCCAACAACTCAAGATATTCCGTGCCATTGATCGCCACCGTGCCTGGATCACATCCATGGGACGCAATGGTGTGATGGGCCTGCACGAAAGCAGGCGGGAACTCATTCATCATCACGCCACCATTTTCCCCGTCGGCAATCTGGGAAACGAGCGAAGGAATCGTGGTGTCTCCCAGCACTTGCCGGCCGAGCCCCAGAGCTTCGTAACAGGGCTGCATCTGCCCCACCAGCTTGGTGTCGGAGCCCTGGGTTTTGATCAGTGCCGTGATCGAGACCTCTTCGCCACTGGAGCTGCGGGCCACGAGCTGGTTGGGGATGTATTTCTGCTCCTGAGACAGGCCGGAGCCATCGAAGTTCTCGACGCTGTGTTCCTGCACCAGCAGCCAGCGGTAGCCACACTCCCTGAGGGCCTTGACGAATTCATAGAGCGTGTCGGGGTGGTTGGGCAGGTGCATTTCCGGGGGTGAAAAGCCCTTCACCCGTTGCAAGGCTTCCTTGCCGAAGAGGGCCGCGAACTGATGCTGCCAGGCCAGGATCTGCAGCTTCAGGTCGGGGATGGGCGTGGAGGGCGCCACGGCATGGCTCCAGAAGGTGCCGAGCCACTCCACATGGGGTTGGAGGGTGGGATCGCAGGCGAGCTTCTGGAGGGCCTCGAGGATGTCGTGGCGGCCCATCTGCTCAACGCCCCAGAGCAGATTGCCCGAATAATCGAGCATGATCCGGGGGTTGCAGCCCTCCTGAATCAGCTGGGGGATGATGTCGGCGAGGCGCCTGTAGCACTGGGCGAAGGGTTCGGCGTTGTGGTTATCGCCCTCGCCCGGATGCTCCAGCATGTACTGAAGATGGGAGATGAGTTCACCATGCGCCCCGGCTGGAATCGTGGGCTGATGCATGTGGAGCGCGCAGGCAAAGCCAGAACGGATCTGCTCCAGGTGGAGATTCGTGTGCGGCAGGAAGACCGGACCGGAATCCTGAACAAGCGCAAGGATCTCGGCTTCAGAGCCAGCGATCGGTGGCAGGGGGGTTGGCGGTTGTCTGCTCTGCATGGTCCCCATTCTGCTCACCCCAGCTGGCCCCGAGCTGCTCGCCCCGCCTCCGCCGTCGTCGCTGGCGGGATCGGCGCCGGCAGGTGGCACGACCCGCGACAAACTCCTAGGGTTTGACCAGTTGCTTGCTGGTCCAGTGCAGACGCTACCCCTGGGTCTGGCCACTGTGCTTCTGACCCTGCCGCCTCTGGCCCTGCCGTTGCTGACGCCTGGGTCAGCACTGGCTCAGAAGCGGATTCCCAAACTGCCGGGTTATGACCAGTGTCCGCTTGGGTATGTGAATGACCTGAAGCAGCACTGCAATTCACCTATCTATTATGAGGTGAAGCCCACCGATGGAAAGCCCTGTGACTCGGGCTGGATGAACATTGGGGCGGGGTATTGCAAGAAGAAAACCCTGGGCATTTTCTGATCTCAGATGACCTCGAACAGCACAGGGGATCGCGTTATGGTCTTAGAGGAGTGAAGCCTGCACAATCTGGCGGCGTGGACCCTGCAGGTGGATGTGGGCCCGGAAAGGAACAAAGAGACACCCGCAATGGACGCTGCCGCAGGATCTAGCGGTGGAACTCTGGTCGGTCTTCCTCACAGGTCACCAGCAACAGGGTGTCCTCGAGCGCGGTTTCGGTGTGGGTGTCGCCTGGCTCCACGAAGTAATAGCCGCCGGCATCGATGCTGTGGGGATCGTCGCCATCGGCCTGCACCCGCATCGCGCCACTGACCACGAACACCTGGCACCAGCAGGCATGGTGATGGCGTGGAATTGTCATGCCCTGCGGCAGCCGGTAGAGGCCCGATTCCACGTTGTGGTCGCCTTCCCAGAGGCGGCAGGCCTGCATCGTGACGCCCCGCACATCGATCGGCTGCCACTGCTGCTGGTGGGTGGGCAGGTAGCGGGTCATCGGTGATTGGCTGCGTTGAACCGTGAGTGAACTCTGCCGCAACGCCCCTGTCGGCAGCCAGGCAACGGCCGAGGCGCTCAGAACGAGTCTTGTGTCTGGCCGGCGAAGCGGCCGGCGTAGCTTTCTCTGCCCTGCAGCTTCTGGAACACGAACTGGCAGATCGCGGTGCCGGGATGCACAGCCAGGGGAGCGGGGCCGAAATTGCTCATCTCCAGCACCTGCTGACTGTCGATCCCCGGCCCCATGAAGGGGGCGCTGATGTGCACCATCAGGCCCAGCCGCGCGAAGCGACTGCGACCCTCCAGCCAGCCGCACAACCCGGGGCCCAGGCGCAGCCGCTCCTGGGTGATGCCGAGCACCGTTTCGCCCGGCATGATCAGGATGTGCTGGCCCTCCGGCACCTCGATTTTCTCGGTGAGCTGCCTGTAATCGGTGTGCTCACGCACTTCAATCACCTCGTGAACCTTGCGGAACACGCGAAAGGTGGGGGCGAGGGTGAGGTCGAGCGAGGCGGGACCCAGGCGTTCGGGATCGAACGGGGTGACCGTGATGGAGCCCCGCTGGATCGCCTGCAGGATCGCCTCTCTCCCCAGAACGGTCATGTCTTTCCCTGGGGGTCGCCGAGGTTGGATTGTCTCAGGCGGTCGCCCCGGACTCCCAGGTTGAGCGCCATCAGCCTGGATCGGGCGTGCGGGGACTGGTGAACACACCGTCCAGCCAGTCGTAGGCACGCTGGTGGAACAGGGAGCGCCCCGTCTCCTCGCAATGGCCGCCGACGCCCTCGGCGGTGGTGAAGCGCACGAGGGTCCGGGGACACTGCAGCGCGGCAAACAGCTGGTCCGCGAAGCGTGCGATCGGATCCGCCTCCGCCCAGGCCACGAGTGTGGGGCAGCGGATCCGTTCGGCGCGGTCTTTGAGGCTGTACGCGCCGGCGATCCGGAAGTAATCGGCGAGGGACTCGAGGCCGTGCACCCAGAGGGCCCGCCGAAAGGTCCAATCCAGGTAGGGATTGGAGCGGATCTGGGCTTCGAGGGCTTCGAGATCGGCGGGGGCGATCTCGGGCAGGCGTTCGCGCACCGCCGGGGGCAGCGGCAAGTTCATGCGCAGCGCTTCGAGGAGGTCCCACTGGCCGGGGTCGGCGATGCAGGCCGCGAGGCGGTGGTCGCCGCTGGCGGCGCGGGGGGCCAGATAGCCGCCGAAACTCCAGCCGATCAGGGCGATCCGCTGCGGGTCCACGTCCGGACGGGAGAGGGCGTAGTCCACCACCGGGCTCACCACGGCCTCCCAGTCGGGGCGGAACACCAGGCCCTGGTGGATGAGGGGGCGGCCCTGGCCGGGGCCATCGAAGGTGAGGCAGTGGTAGCCGCGTCGCACGGCGGCCACGGCATGGGCGAAGTGCGCCTCGTGCACGGTGGCGTCGTAGCCGTTGGTGGCGATCAACGTGGGGCGCGGCAGGCCAGAGTCATCGGCGCGGTGGAAATAGCCGGGCAGGGTTGTGCCCTCGTAGGGGATCTCCACCGCCTCCACGGCCGGCTCCATGCACGCGGCCGCCCGGGCAAACGCCTCGGACTCCCGATCGAAGGCCTCCACCAGCCGGGCCTCCACGGGCGCACCGAAGAGCGGCAGCCAGGAGGTGCGGTAATAGTTGCTGGCCCGCAGCCAGGCCTCGCGGGCGCTCACCGCGTGGCCAGCGGCGGCACAGGTTTCGGCGATCGCGCACACCCGATCGGCGGTGGCGGTCCAGGCGCGAAACCAGCTGTCTGGATCGCCGGGGGTGATCTGCGAGGCCGCCACGAAGCACTCGCCGAAATCCGCACCCCCGTAGAGCGCATGCGACAGGGCACGCATCGCGAAGCGCTCGAAGAGAGGGTCGGAAATGAAAAGGCCCACGGGGTCGAACGTCAGGGAGCGTGCAGCGCATCGGCCGCCAGCTGGCGCAGGGCGAGGCGGTCGGTCTTGCCCACGGGGGTGAGGGGCAGCTCGGGGAGCACGCGGATTTCCTCCGGCGCCTTGTAACCCACCCGGTCGCGGGCGAAGGCGATCAGCTCCGCCTCGGTGGGGGCGGTCTGGTCTTGGCGGAGGGTGAGGTAGGCGCGCACGTTCTCGCCGTGCACCGGGTCGTGGATGCCGATCACCCCCACCAGATCCACCGCCGGATGCTCCGCCAGCGCCTCCTCCACCTCCTGGGGGCAGATGTTCGAGCTGTCGTGCACGATGATCTGCTTGCGGCGGCCGCAGAACCAGAGGTAGCCATCGGCATCGATGCGCATGTCGTCGCCGGTGTCGAGCCAGCCATCCACGATGGTGTCGGCGGTGGCCTGGGGGTTGTCCCAGTAGCCCACCATCAGCGAGGGCGCCTGCATCCAGAGGCGACCCTCCTCGCCCACGCCCACCTCGGAGCCGTCGTCGCGGCGCAGGCTGGCGCGGAAGCCCGGGCAGAGGCGGCCCACCGAACCGATCCGGTTCAGGCCGGTGGGCGGTGCCAGGGTGGCGTAGCCGATCTCGGTCATGCCGAAGCATTCGTCGATGCCGAAGCCGGCGGCCTGGCGGAACTCCTCCTGCAGCTGGTGGGGCACCTTGTCGCCGCCGCTGATGCACAGACGCACCGAAGCCAGGTCCGTGGGCCCCAGGCGCTCATCCCGCAGCAGGGCGAACAGGGCGGCGGGCAGCATCAGCAGCACCGACGGCCGGTGGCGCCGCAGCAGGGTTTCCACCGTGGGGGCATCGATCCGGCTGGCGATCGCGGCGGAGGCGCCGGCGGCCAGGGCCCCGAGCACGAGGCCGCAGGAGGCGATGTGGGCCAGGGAGCTGCCGGCCAGCACCTCCTCGCCGGCCCGCAGCTCGATGGCCTGGATCAGGGAGGTGAGCATGGCGGAGAAGCTGGCGCGGCTGTGGGTCACGCCCTTCGGCCGACCGGTGCTGCCGGAGGTGAAGTAGAGGAAGCAGGGATCGCCTGCGGCCAGGGCGGGCCAGGGCGGCGGGAGCTCGTCAGCGGCGGAAGCGGCGC
>NZ_JAYGIC010000099.1:0-10603 GCF_034931105.1 Synechococcus sp. CCY9201
GCACTGGCCGCCGTGCGCTCCAGCATCGCGGCAGCCAGGGCCGCCGCCCCCCGGGCTCCGAGGGCGGGGATCAGGCGGGTCTTGACCTGGCCGGGCACCGGCGCCTTGGCGAAGAGGATCGTGCGGCAGGTTTCGCTCACGGCGGTGATCGGCGGAGGGACCCGGCGGGCTGCCGCCAACCCTGGCAGTGGAAGAGCGGTTCCGGAGTGGCGCCACAGTCGTCGAACCCCTGATCCAGAGTGAAGTCCTTCCGCCGGTGGTCAGCGCCTGCAACAGGCCTGACCCCTGTGCGCCCTGCGCCGCTCCCCTGAGACCCCATGACCGCCGATCCCTCCACCTGCTCCAGTGGCGCCGCTGAACTCACCAGCGTGGTGCGGCAGTACTACGGCTCCACCCTCACCAGCAGCGACGACCTGCGCACCACGGCCTGCTGTGATGCCACCGCCGTGCCGCCGGAGCTCAGGCCCCTGCTGGCGCGCCTCCACCCCGAGGTGCTGTCGCGCTACTACGGCTGCGGCCTGGTGGCGCCACCCCTGCTGGAGGGGGCCCGGGTGCTGGACCTGGGCTGCGGCAGCGGCCGGGATGCCTACCTTCTCGCCCAGCTGGTGGGCCCCAGCGGTGAGGTGGTGGGCGTCGACATGACGCCCGAGCAGCTGGCCGTCGCCAACCGGCACCGCGAGTACCACGCCGAGCAGTTCGGCTACGCGAATGTGCGCTTTGTCGCCGGCATCATCGAGCAGCTGGATCAGCTCCATCTGGAGCCCGCCAGTTTCGATCTGGTCATCTCCAACTGTGTGGTGAATCTCTCCACCGACAAGCTGGCGGTGTTGCAGGGGGTGCGGCAGCTGCTCAAGCCTGGCGGGGAGTTCTACTTCGCCGATGTGTATGCCGACCGGCGCATCCCTGAGGCCCTGCGCCAGGATCCGGTGCTCTACGGCGAGTGCCTCAGCGGCGCCCTCTACTGGAACGATTTCCGGCGGCTGGCTCAACAGGCCGGCTTCCTGGATCCACGGCTGGTGGCGGATCGTCCCCTGGCGATCACCGACCCTGACCTGGCCGCCAAGACCGGAGAGATCCGCTTTTTCTCCGCTACCTATCGCCTGTTCCGGATCGATGGCTTGGAGGATGCCTGTGAAGATCACGGCCAGGCGGTGATCTATCGCGGCACGATTCCGGCCCACCCCCATCTGCTGCGCTTCGATCAGCACCACGCCATCGAGACGGGCCGGGTGTTTCCGGTGTGTGGCAACACTTACCGCATGCTTGCCGAGAGTCGCCTGGCGCCCCATTTCAGCTTCATCGGCGACTTCAGCCACCATTACGGCCTGTTTCCCGGCTGCGGCGGAGCCCTGCCCTTCACCTCTGCCTCAACGGGCAGCGCCTGTTGCTGAACCGAGGCGTCGAGCCCGGGCCTGAGATCAATCCTCAGCGATACAGCCGGGCCAGGGTCGAGGCCGGCACCCCAAGCCGATAGGCCAGCCGCAGGCTCCACATCAGCAGGATCGTGCGAACGACGCCGTTCCGCTCCCAGCGCCGGCCTGAGGTCGTCACCCGGGCTTTGAGGCAGACGGGTGGGGCGAGGACCTTCAGCCGGGCTGAGAGATCCACGTCTTCCATCAGCGGCTGCGGCCTGAACCCGCCGCTCTGCCGGTAAGCCTCGCGGGTCATGAACATGGCCTGATCGCCGGTGGCGATGCCACTGAGGCGGGAGCGCAGGTTCATGGCCCAGGCCACCACCGCCAGCATCCGTTGCTGCCCGTCGATGCGCACATCGAACCGGCCCCAGCAGCGGGGGCCCTGCAGGCTGCGGCGCACCAGCTCCAGGCCATCGGCGGGCAGCTGCGTATCGGCGTGCAGGAAGAGCAGGATCTCGCCGCTGGAGCGCTCGGCTCCCGCCTGCAGCTGCCGGCCCCGGCCCCGCTCTGCCGCAACGACCTGGAGGCCGAGCTGCTGAATCAGCACGAGTGTGCCGTCTTCGCTGCCGCCATCGACCAGCAGCACCTCAGCGCCGCTGGCTGCCATCGCTTGCCACGCCGCGCCGAACTGCCGGGCAGCACGGGCCTCATTCAGCAGTGGGATGATCACACTGAGGCGCGGCTTGAGCCGCGGATCCTGGACCGGACCGTTGTCGAGGCGGCTGCTGATCGTCACGCTGCCGAGGGGGACGGCTTCAAGTCTGGGCACTTTGATTCGGCGCCGGGGGGATCGACGAGCATCGAACCCACCATGGCGAGCGGGCACCGAAGCGGCTGCTGGAGTTCGACCTGCTGCTGGCGCTTTGCCGCCGGCGACAAGGTGGTGGAGATGTCAACAACGACGATAGGGATATGTTCAGCGGAGTTGTGGGCACCATGGATGCGTTGCATGCCGACAACAGCAAACAGACCGTGCTTTTTTTACGGGCGTGCTGTGATCGATGGTTGGGGTGAACTCGACAATCGGCTGCCGGCCTATCCCTGCACGATTCATAAGGTCAGGGAAGTGAAGACCTGGCGGTGGTGATTCCCTTGCTGCCGTAGGAGTACGCCGTGCTGCAGCGCAACCTGGTGTTCACCGGCATCACACGCGGAAAGCAGCTGGTGGTGCTGTTGAGCCAGACGAAAGTGCTGGCGATGACTGTGATGAATCACCTGGATCGCAGCGCTACACCAGGCTGGTCCCGTGACGCCGCGATCATTCAGTCCTGGCTCCCAGCTGACCGGACGACGCTCAATCTGCCGGGGCGTCGAATACGTCCTAAGATCCTACGACAAAGACGCCATGGGGTGTGGGACTTCGTCGGCGACTGTTTGCGATCCAGACAACCACCTTGGCGATCGTCACCGTAGCCGCGATGGGGGGCTGGGCCCTGAGTTCCTGGACCAGCCATCGGATCTCGGTCCAGGCCAGTCGGGTCGCGTTTCAATCCGACAGTCTCACCCACCTCAGCTTCAACCTGCTGCAGGCTGTGCCCCACATGGGCCAATACTTACTGCCAGGCCCCCCTGCTGAGCTGATCAACCAGCTGGATCGCGACATTGAGGGCCTCAGGGGTTTCAGCGCTTCACTGGACGAACAGCTGGCTTCCTTGGTCATGGCCTCAGCTGATCCCGCTTTCCATCGGGAACTGGAAGCCATCCGCCTGCTCTCGGTTCAGGTGTTGCGCAACCTGGAGAGAACGGCAGCAGAGGTCCGATCCGCCCAGGCCAGACAACAGCCGGTGTCGTCCGCTGTTCTGGAAACGATGCTGAGTGACCCGGCCATCACCGCCATCCGGCGCCACGGGGAAGAGTTGTCGACGTTGCAGCGCAAACTCGACGACCAGCGCGACACACTCAAGCGAAAGGAGAATCAGGCGCTGAGAACTGGCTTTGCCTTCTGGTTGTCAGGACTGGCGCTGGGTTGGCTTGTGGGCCTGCTGTTTGCCTGGCGAACCTCGGATCGGATTCTGAAGCCATTGTTGCAACTCGAGCAGCTGATGAAGACTCCTGGGGAAGATGTGAACACCGCCCTCCAGAGCTCCACAATCAAGAATGCCCCCATGGAGATCGGCAGCCTGATGCGCAGCTTCTTGAAGTTGGTGACAGAAGGACAGGAACTCACGGCACAGTTGAAATCCCTCGCCAGCACCGATGGCCTCACAGCTGTCGGCAACCGCCGCAGCTTTGATGAGGGACTGAGCGAGGAATGGAGCCGAGGTCTCCGCAGTGGACAACCGTTGAGCCTGCTGTTGCTGGATGTGGATCACTTCAAGCTCTACAACGATCTCTACGGACATGTGCAGGGGGACGCCTGCTTGAGGACCATCGCCGACGTCATCCGCAGCCAGGCCCGGCGCAGCTCTGACCTGGTGTGTCGGATCGGAGGTGAGGAATTTGCGGTGTTACTGCCTGAAACCCCACTGGCTGAAGCCACCAAGCTGGCCCACGATATCCTCGCTACCCTGGACGCCATGGCGCTCGTCCATGGCTCGAGCCCCGTGGTCGGGTGGGTCACCGCCAGCATCGGTGTTGCCTGCGCCATCCCGCAGCGCGATGAATCAGCAAGCCTGCTGATGGAACGAGCCGACCAGGCCCTGTATGTCCGCAAGGGGCGTCTGGGCCGTCATGGCGTGACCGTTGCTGAGCCGTCTGCCGATGTTTCCGTGGAATTGAAGACCGAAGATGCGCAGGACAGCTCTGTTCCCCTGCGCTGATAGCAGCTAAACTTCGCTGCTGAGAGCCTCCTGGATGATCGAGTTGTCGACCGGCGGCAAGGGTGCATCGGCGGGAAGCAGGTTCAGGTAAGCCTGAACCTCCCGCAATATCCTGAGGTTACGCTCAAGAATTCCGTCTGGGGCGAACAGTGGCTGTTGTTCGGTGAGGGACAGGAATACCAGGCCTTTGAGAGAGTCACGGAAAGCCTTCTCTGTCACACCTTCATGCCGGGCCATGATGGCGATAGCCGGGTGGGGCCGCTCATCAGCCTCATTGTGGGCGTCCTGCCAGACACGCAGCAGGCGGACCAGATCTCGTCGACGGCTGGCCAGGAAGTCAGGATCCACGACAAGAATATCGAAGATCTCGCCTGGAATCTCGCGGCTGGTGAACAGCGGGCGGACCTTGCCGGTGGCGATGGCCTGATCCGAAAAGGGCGGGAACATGGCAGCGGCAGCCACATCACCACGGACCAGAGCATCCGGCATCGCCTCCAGGGGCATGGGACTCAGCTCGACATCATCCAGTGTGAGATCGTGACGGGCCAGGGCTCGGCTCAGAACAAACGGGCCCAAGGTGGACGGAGTGATGGCCACCGGCAGGGAGCGGAGCTGGGCAATGGAGTCAAGGGAGCGTTTCACCACTACCTGATCCCCTCCACGGGACTCGTCCAGCACCAGCACCACCACCGGGCACCGTTTCGGAACCCGGTTGCAGAGGTCCACGGCCTCCACGGTGGTCAGCTGGGCCAGCTGAAGATCTCCGCGTAAGTAGGCGTGCACGATGTCCTGGGGATTGGCGTAGCTCTTCAGGTTGAGGGAGAGCCCATGGCGCCGGTCCAGCCCCAGTTCATGGGCCAGAGGAAAAAATTCATATCCCGGCCAGCGACTCACCGGCACGGTGAGAGTCGTGATGCTGGAACTGCAGCTGACCGCCCCAAGAGCGAGCGCGGCCAGACCAAGCCATCGCACTACGAGACGTGGAACGCCAGGGACGGACAGAGGCGCCACAGGAGAAGCCAGGTGCTGAGTGGTGGGTGTCATGGTATGACTTTTTTACAGTGACGTGGGGCCGGAGATGGCAGCTGCCACTTGGCCAGGTCCACCGAACATGATTTCTTCGATGATTCTCGATCGCCTGGAGGTGAGCAGGTTGGGCTGCTGCGTTCCAACAGTGCTATGGCGACTCGCTGAAGAAGAAGCCCATGCTCAAGGTTCCATCTGACCCGGCTCAATTCTGCGGTTATCTGCATCAGCTGGGCCTGCTTCTGCAACTGGTTTCATTCCAGAAGGTCTTGATCGCTTCAAGGCTTCTGGTGTTGGCTGGTTGATGGGGATGGCGGTTTGTTGCATGACGCTGCATTGACTGCCTTCCGCGTAGGGTTCGGGATGGGAGGCACCCCAGCGGACGGATCGCGTCAAGCTTGCCTTCTGGGCACCAGTAGAGACAACCCCAATCAGGGTTGACTTGATGCCTTCCCGGATGCCTTCCCGCTCCTTTGATCAGACAATTGCCGTCGTCACCGGAGCGACCTCTGGTATCGGACGTGGGGTGGCCCTTGCTTTCGCCCGCGAGGGCGCCACGGTGATTGGCTGCAGTCGGAACACCGCACGTGGGGCTGAGACGCAGCGGCTTTTCGAGCTGGAAGGCGGTACTTTCCTTTTCCTGGCAGTCGACCTGGGTGTGGAGGCCCATGTTCACCATCGCCGTGAGGACGACCCTGGATCGATATGGCCGCCTTGACTGCGCTGCAAATTGCGCGGGGATTGATAGAAGCGCCGGATTTCTCGACTACACCGCTGCTGATTTTGATGTGATCTTCGCAACAAACGCCCGGGGCTTATTTCTGTGCCTGCGCTCTGAGGTGGAAGCGATGCGTGATGGTGGTGACTCGATTGTCAACGTTGGGTCGGTTGCAGGTCAGCGTGCATTCCGAGGGAACAGTCTTTACAACGCCAGCAAGAGTGCGGTGACCCTGTTGACCAAGTCGGCAGCGGCGGAGTGTGCGCGATGGGGTGTTCGGATCAATGAGGTGTCTCCTGGGCCCGTTCTAACTCCGATGCTGACAGGTTTCCTTGAGAGCACAGAACATACGTCTGCACCGATGGCGGCAGAGAACCTGGCATCCGGTTTGCCGCTCGGTGGGATTCTCTCGCCCCAGGACATTGCCGACAGTGTCCTGTTTCTTTGCTCGCAGAAGGCTGCACACATCACGGGTTCGACTCTGGTGGTGGATGGTGGATTCGTTCTCGGCTGATCGTGGCAGGCTTGATTTGTGGAGATGCAACGACAAATCTGGCGGGATCAGGTGAATGGGTCCGAGCTGAACGCGCTCCTCACCTCTGTCGACAGGACTATGCATTCCTGTTCGATGTGCTGAGGTTTCGATATGCTTCGGGGAGATAAGGATAATGCCTTCAGTCTGCCAGGAGCGCAGATTCTGCTGACCGGCGTGCCGAGCGATGGTGTTTCATTTGTTTCATTGCCAAGCCAGCGGCCAGAAAATCATGTTGCAAATTTCCTTTCTGATGATGTCTCATCGACACAGCGCGATCGCTTTATCGGAGCTGAAAGCTGTGAACATGACCAAGTCACAGGAGAGACCTGGGCCTGAGGCTCAGCTTGGACTGCATGGGGGTCGCGAGGATCGAACTCGCCTAAGGCGGATTATGAGTCCGCTGCATTCACCAGATTGCTAGACCCCCAGGGATCTGGCCACAGCTAGCTGGCTTGGGCCTGACGCGGCCCAGGGCCAGCACCTGTCCTCCCCCAGTCGAGGTGGACAGACGCACGTTTACCAGAGACCCCGAATCGGAGGCGGGGACCACTGACGCTGCGGCCTGTCCACCGGAACCACCGCCGCACCGCCGCTGCCGATGCTGGAGGAAAAGCCGTTGGGCACGTCTTCGGTCCGCCAGTAGAGCGGGCTGCTCTGCTGGCCCAGGAGTTCGGTGGCGGTGTTGTGCAAGGCCGAGGCATCCCAGACGATCCTCTGATCCGGGAAGCCCAGACCCATCACCTTGGTGCCGCCGTTGCCACCCATGGCAATGCCGAACAGATCGGTGATCTGGTGGGTGATGTCAATGCTGCGGGCAAAGGTGGGTGTGTAGGTGAAGAAGCGGTTCTCCACCAACTCGGCGGTGGTCTGCACCACAGCGCACCGAGTCACTTCCACTGGCCCGGCGGCGTTCATTCCGGCAGGGCCACTGCCCGCCAGCGGTGCTTCCAGAGTGGTGGTGCACACCACCGGACCGGTCTGGGCCTGCGCCGGCATGAGCGGCAGCATCAGCGTTGCGGCGGCACTCAAGCCAACCGCTCGCCGCCCGAAGCGCCCTGACCAACCTGAGGTTTCGATGGCTCCCGGACGGGGGGCTCGCCTGCGTTGCATCGCTCTACCGGCCTGTACCGGGGATACCCGTTTCGCCCTCAAACTAGGCAGGCCCGGGCTCCTCCACCAGCCCCCGTCAGCCACCTGCGCGACCGATGCCCCTTCCGTACCATCCCGCCGCCGCCACCGCCATGGGCGCGATCGCCGGAGCCCTGGCGGAGCAGCGGGCCGCCCTGCTGCCCCTGCTGGCCTCCAGGGCCTACCGGCACGGCACGTTCACCCTGGCCTCCGGCCGCAGCAGCGACCACTACGTGAACTGCAAACCGGTGAGCCTGGCCGGCCCGGGGCTGGCCCTGCTCGGTGCCCTGCTGCTCGACCAGGTGGAACCGGAAGCGGTGGCGGTGGCGGGCCTCACCCTGGGGGCCGATCCGCTCGTGAGTGCGGTGGCGATGCGCGCGGCCCTGGATGGCCGCGAGCTCGATGCCCTGATCGTGCGAAAGGAGGCCAAGGGCCACGGCACCGGCGCCTGGCTGGAGGGCCCGCTGCCGGCCGCGGGCAGCCGCATCACGGTGCTGGAAGACGTGGTCACCACCGGCGGCTCGTCACGCAAGGCCGTGACCCAGCTGCGCGAAGCCGGCTACGTGGTGGAACGGGTGGTGACAATCGTGGACCGGCAGGAGGGGGGCCTCGAAGCGATGACCGCCGCCGGCCTGGATCTCCGCAGCCTGTTCCTGCTGGAAGAGGTGGCCGCCGCCGCTGCAAGCGCCACAGGCGGCTGAATTGCAGCTCTGGGCCTATCGCAGGTTCAACACCTGGTGACCCGCTCATCCACCATGGCTGCGACGCCGGCCTGCCATCCCCTCCCATGAGCAACGCCATCAGCCCCTGGGACCAGCCCCACCACAGTGGCTGCCTCGTCCAGCCCGTGAGCCTGCTGCGGCTGGACGGTCCCGACACGCGTTCCTTCCTGCATGGCCAGACCAGCCAGGCGGTGGCGCAGGCCGCTCCTGGCCAGTGGCTGCGCACCTGCTGCATCAGCCCCACCGGCCGGATGCGGGCCCTGGCGGAGGTGCTGGTGGACGCGTCCGGCGCCTGGCTGGCGATCACCGCCGGCGATGGCGGCGCGGTGCGGACCGCCTTCGATCGGGTGCTCTTCCCGGCGGATCAGGTTCAGCTGGGCACGCTGCAGACGGGCTGGTTGATCACGCCGCTCAGCCCCGGCACCCCGGCGGAACGGCCGGAGCCGGCGGGGGGAACCTGGAGGGCCGTTGGCGAGCCGCAGGCTGAACCGCAGGCCTGGCTGCTCGGAGAGGAGCGGCTGCTGGTGCAAGGCGACGACCACCTGCCGGCCGGCCTGGTGGCGGATCTGCCCGCAGCCTTCTCCAGCGGCGCCCCGCTCAGCGCCAGCGAGCACTGGAGGATCCAGCGGGGCCTGCCGGCCGCTCCCAACGAACTGAACGACGACACCAACCCCTTTGAGCTGGGCCTGGCCGAGCGGGTCAGCCTCAGCAAGGGCTGCTACGTGGGCCAGGAGACCCTGGCCAAGCTGGCCACCTACGACGGCGTCAAGCAGCAGCTGCGGCGCTGGCACCTGGCGGATGCCACGGATGCCACGGCGGCGGCGGCCTGCACCGAACCCGGCAGCGAATTGCAGAGCGCCGACGGCAGCCGCGCCGGGCTGATCACCTCCGCCCTGGAGCTTCCCGATGGCCAGGGGCGGATCGGCCTGGCCCTGGTCCGCCGCCGCCACCTGGATGCGGTGGAACTACGGGCCCTCGGCCAGGGGGAGCCTGAGTCTGGAGTGATGGTGACGCTGTCCTGCCCTGAGGCCTTCGCGCCACCGCCGGTGGGAGCCGGCTCTGCCGCCAGGCTCTGAGCGGAACGCAGCGGGAGGGGCCGAGACGGGCGATCCAGTGGCGGTCAGGCCAGTGGCGGGCGGGCGTCAGTCCCGATCCAGGAGCCAGCGGGCCACCGCCCAGGTGGCGAGGCTGTCGTCGCGGTTGTATTGGAAGATCCGCTGCAGCCGCCCGGGGCTGTGGCGGCCACGGACCCGATCCTGATGCCAGTGGCGCCACTGCCGCCACCACAGCAGGCAGCGGGCTCCATCGACGCCGGGCTGGCTCCAGTGGAACCCGAGCCAGCCCGCCACCGGCTTGAGGCCATAGCCGTTCACCGGCAGGCGCCAGTGGCGCCGCAGCCGCGCATGCACGTCCACCAGGCGGCTGCGCAGACGCAGCACCTCCGCCTCGCTGGCGCCCTGGCGCTGGGCCAGGCGCAGGAGGGCCAGCGACTCGGTTTCGCCGTAGTGGAGCAGGGGCCAGTCGGGGTAGCGCGCCAGCAGGCGCCGCAGCCGGGCCCAGAGCCGGGGCTCACCGTGTTCCTGCAGGGCCAGCACCGCCAGATAGCGGCCTGCACGGTCTGCGCCGGTTCCCACCGGCCAGCACCCATCAGCGCCACGGGGCAGCACCAGGAAGCCGTGCAGGAAATCGTCGCGGGCGTCGGGATCGGATTCGATGTCGTAGAGCAGCACCCCCGGGGCCCGGGCCAGCTCCGGCAGGGCGGGTGCGGGATCGAGCCGCTCGGGGATGCCGCTGGCCTGCACCTGCGCCTGAGCCACCAGGGTGGCCGCGATCTCGCGGTGCTGCTCGCCATGGGCCTCGAGCTGATCGGCCAGCTGCTCAGGGTCGGCGGCCGCCAGGTCGGTGAGGCGGGCGATGCCGAGTCCCAGCAGCAGCTCGCGGCGTTTGCCGCCGATGCCGCTCACCTCACTGAGATGGCCCTCCCGGGCCGCCTCCCGGTCGCAGTGCCCCCGCCAGCAGCAGAGGGTGCATTTCTTGCGGTCGTTCACCAGCGGCGGCGGCTGGTCGTGGTTCAGCTCCTGGCCGAGGCGCTCGAGGCTGTCGTCCAGTTGGCGCATCAAACCACTGCTGAGGGCCAGCCGCTCCCTCTCCAGACGCCGCCCCTCGCCCGCCACCACCAGCCCCTCGGGCACCGGAGCCTGCTGGTGCTCGGCCAGCAGCCGGCCCCAGAGGGCGAGCACCAGCCGGTGCTCACGCGTCACCCGGCGCCCCTGTCGGGCCAGCACCGGCCGGTAGCGGAA
>NZ_JAYGIC010000100.1:0-7541 GCF_034931105.1 Synechococcus sp. CCY9201
CCTTCCACCCGCTTGGTGGCCGCCTGGGCTCGGCGGCTGGCCTGCTGTGCGGTGGCGCTGGCGGCCTGGGCACCGACCAGGTCGCGGCGGCTGCGTGCCAGATCGTCGCGGCTCTGCTGCAGCCTCTGCTCCAGCTGGTCCAGTTCGAACAGGCCCACCCGCAACCTTTGGCTCACCAGAAGCATCAGGCCCAGGGACATGGCACTGATCAGCGATCCGGTGAGCACCGTGATCAGCACCGCGGTGCGGCGCGGTCGCAGGTTGAACAGGCTGAGGCGCGCCTTGCCCACGCGGCTGCCGAGCCGATCACCGAGGGTGGAGAGCACGCCGCCCAGCACCAGCAGGACCAGGATCAACAACCAACCCGTCATCGCTGCCTCACCACGCCGTCGTTCCGCTGTCAGCCTTCGGATCCGGGGGATCCGAAGGCTGCATCCTGCAGCACAGACCCCGTCGTCCGGCACGGTGCGGACAGTCTGGGGAGGCGTCCCGCCGGGTCTGATCCTTGGGCTGTTCCGATGTCTGTGGTCCGGTCGGTGCTTCTGGGTCGTTTAATGTCTGGCCCGCCCGGCTTGCACCGCGATGGTTCCGGACTTCATGGTGATCGGGGCCCAGCGTTCCGGCACCACCTGGCTGCACAGGGTTCTCAGCCAGCATCCGGATCTGTGGCTCACGCCGGTCAAGGAGCTCCACTACTTTGACAAGCCCCAGATCCGCTTCGGCGTGTTCGACGCCGATGAGCGGCGACGCGCCAGGTTCTGGGACCTGAAGCGTTTCGCCCGCGATCCCCGCTGGTTCGGCCGCTACTGGTTCCTGCCGCGCAGTGATGCCTGGTATTGCCGCCTGTTTGGTCAGGGACGTCGCCAGGGCAAGCGGGTCGGCGAGATCACCCCCGCCTACGCCACCCTGGAGCGGCCGGTGTGGGAGCGGATGCAGCGTCTGGCACCGGAGCTGAGGCTGGTGTTCGTGATGCGCGATCCCGTGCTGAGGGTCTGGTCGGCGATCCGCAACCGGGTCCGCAAGGGCCAGTTCGACGGTGAGGCCGACATTGCCGCTCTGCTGGAGCAGGCCCGCATGCCCGGGGCCGTGAGCCGTTCCAACTACCTCCGCACCATCGAGACCGTCGAGGCGGTGTTCCAGCCCGCTCAGTTGCACTGCTGCTTTTTCGAACAGCTCAGCAGTGATCCTGCAGCCTTCGCCGACGACCTGTTCGACTTTCTGGCCGCGCCCCCTTTGAACGAGCGACTGCGTCTGCCGCCGGCCGTCAACGTGGCCGCCGGCGGCCGGGAACCCCCCCTGGGCTTTCAGCGGGAGATGGCGCGCGACTATCTACCGATGGTGGAGCGTCTGGCAGAGCGTTTCGGTGCCGTGCCTCAGGGCTGGCTGGATCGCTACCGCAATCTGCTCAGCTGACCTGGTTGGAGTGGAGGCGGTCAGCTGAAGCGTTTGGCCAGGGCGATCGGGTCGAAGACCGTGATCTTCTTGCGATCCACCTGCACCAGCCCGTCGTTGCGCAGGTCGCCCAGCAGCCTCGTGATCGTCACCCGGGTGGAGCCGATCGCCTCGGCGATCGCCTGGTGGGAGAGGCGCAGGTCGATCGTGATCCCCTCCTGACTGGGCACACCGAAATCGCGGCAGAGCACAAGCAGAAAGCTCACCAGCCGGGAGGACATGTCCCGGTGGGTGAGGGTTTCGATCATGGTTTCGGTCTGCAGGATGCGGGAGGACAAGCCCTGCAGCAGCAATAGCCCGACGCTGGCATCGCGCTCAATGGCCTGGCGGACCGAGGTGGCGGGAGCGGTCACCATCTCCACGCGGGTGAAGGCGATGGCGTGATAAAAGCGATCGGATCGCTGCCCGGTGAGCAGCGACAGCACACCGAACAGACTGTTTTCCCGCAGCAGTGCCACGGTGATTTCTTCACCGGATTCGTAGACCCGCGATAACCGCACGGCGCCGCGACGCAGCAGATAGACCCGTTCGGCCGGATCTCCGGGAAAGAAAATGGTTTTGCCACGCTCCACGGTCTCGACGCTGCTGCCGCCGAGACCGCGCATCACTTCGAGAAGGGTGGCTCCGGCTCCGCCGGACACACCCGACCCGGTGCCAGCGGAGCCGCTGGGGGGAGGGGGGGCGTAACGGCTGAAGCCGCGAGTAGCGCCGACCATGACGGCGGGGCAGGAACTGGGAAGCTACGGAGCGACCCTGCTCTTTCTTGTAGCAACCAACACGGTTGCTGTCAGGGCCTCCGCTTCCGCTCCCGCTCGCCAGCCCCTGGCGCTCTGGGCCTGTGCGGCTGTTGACGCCTGTCGCAGCCTGTGCCGCCGTTTCCGCGAAACCGTCTGTTCCCACCAGGGATGGTGTGTGTGGCTTGTCCAGGGCGCAGATGCCGCTACATTCAGGTTCCAGCGCAGCGTCCGATCCCATCGCTTCGGTCCCTGTCCAGGTCGGCCGGAATGATCCGCTCGCCCGGCCCCATCGCCCTCCGGGATGTCCATGACCGCCAGTCTTGCCAGCCCCCAGGGCAGCCATCGCCCCTCCCAGCGGGGTGACATCTCTGTCCGGGGTCAGCGGCTGGAGGCCCGGCCTGAGCAGCGAACTGACCCTGTCCGCCCAGCGACTCGCGCTGTAGTGCCCCTTCGGCCCGTGCCTCAGGCCGAAGGGCTGCTTCAGGTGCACACAGCCCCTTTCCGCGGCAGCTTCGGCGCCGTGTTCAGCCAGGCCCTGCGCACGGCGGGTCTGGGCAGTCGCGTCCTGGTGAGTCAGTTTCTCAAAGGTGGCGTGGATCAGGGGCTGGGCCGCAGTCTCTGGCTTTGCGGCCGCCTGCAGTGGCTGCGGCCGGCGGTGCCCGCCTGCCTTGCGGCGCCCCTGCAGGCTGAAGCCGAGCAGGACCTTGCCCTGGCGGCTGTCCGGGAGGTGTGGGATTTCAGCCGCCAGCAGCTGCTGGCGGGCGCCGTGGATCTGATGGTGCTTGATGAACTGGGGCTGGCGATCGAGCTGGGTTATCTGTCTCTTCTGGATGTCACCGAGGTGCTGGAACAGCGGCCGGCTCAGCTGGATGTCATCCTGACGGGCCCGGCGATGCCCGCCGCTCTGATGGCCATGGCCGATCAGGTCACCCAACTGCGCCGCGGCTGATGCTCAAGAACGACCGCTGGATCAAGGAGCGGGCCGATGCCGGCATGATCCATCCCTTTGAAGACCATCTGGTGAGGCATCTCGAACCCGAGACCTCCAGCGCACCGGTGCTCAGCTTTGGTTGTTCCTCCTATGGCTACGACCTGCGTCTGTCGTCGCAGGAGTTTCTGATCTTTCGCCATGTCCCCGGCACGGTAATGAACCCGAAGCGGTTCAATCCAGCCAATCTGGAGCCGGCCCCCCTGCATGAGGACATCGATGGCGCCTTTTTCATTCTGCCGGCCCATTCCTATGGCCTTGGCGTTGCGATGGAGAAGCTGAGGGTGCCGCCCAACATCACGGTAATTTGCCTGGGAAAGAGCACTTACGCCCGGCTTGGCATCATCGTCAACACCACACCCGCTGAAGCGGGGTGGGAGGGCCATCTCACGCTTGAATTCAGCAATTCTTCCGGCGCAGATTGCCGCATCTATGCCAACGAAGGTATCTGTCAACTGCTGTTCTTCGAAGGCGATCCCTGCGACACCACCTACCAGGATCGTGCCGGAAAGTATCAGGATCAGCCCGAGCGGGTCACCCTGGCCAGGGTCTGAACCGACTGGTAGCCCGGGCAATGAAGAGCCCGTCATCCTGCTGCTCTGCGGTCCTCATGGCCTGCCAGGCCATGAGGATCAATGGCGCCATGCTCTGTTCCGTGAGCGTCCGTTCAACCCCATGGCTCGCTGAATAGCGCCCAGGCAGGGAAAACCGCTGCTGCACAGGAGGACGGGCTGGTCGTTGATCCAGAACACTGGATCTGAGCCTGTGGTGGGTGCTGCCACTGCCGCCCCGGAGGTCTCGACCGGGGGGGTGCTGCTGCTCCCTGAGCCCGCGGCACTCTGTGGATTTCTGAGTGTTGCCCCGGACTCGTTGGAGAGGCGCTGGCGAATCTTGTCCAGGACTTGGCCATAGCCTGCCCCACCCTGCTGCTGCAGAATGCCTTGGACCGATCCGGCTCCTGCCGCATCCAGAAGCATCTGGGCATGGCCTGCCGATCCGGCCAGCCCGCCTGTGGCCACAGCCATCCCGAGCAGGGTCAGGAGCAGTGAGTCGCGGACGGGAGGGAACACGGGAGCTGCCAGGTAGAGAGGCGATCAGGCAACTTCAAGTTTGGCGAAGGATCGCTGCTCAGGGGGCAAGACGGGCCTTGTGCAGCCGGCTTTTCGCGTACCAGTCAGCAAATTCAGGTGCCCATCGCTCCAGGTGGGGCCACATCAGATCGCAGAGGGCGCGGATTTCCTGTTGGGCATCGAGCTTGGCCCGCAGATCGAGAAAGTGGAGGAAGGCCCGCAGCGAAAAGCTCACCACAAAGTGCTGGCGGTAATCGAACGGCAGGATGCCGCGGGCATGCTCTTCGGCAAAGCCAGCCGCCAGCAGGTCGCGGTAGCGCTCAGCGGCCTGTTGGCAGAGCTGCAGATCGATCGCCCGCTGCTCCTCGCTGTAGAGGTAGCGCTTGCCCTGACGGTCGCTGTAAGAGCCCACCGGCCGCAGGTAGAACACCTCCTCCAGCTCCATCGCCCCATCGGCGGCGCGACAGATGCGTTCGCCCGTGTAGCGCATCGATTGCACATCGAAGCTCACGCCCACCCGATGCGTGCGGGCCTGCTGCATCACCGAGTGGGGGAACCAGCCCACATTGAGAACAATCTGCGCATGCTCCAGTGGTCCGAAGTGGCCGCGCTCACCTGCCAGCAGACGCTTGATGCAGATCTCCCCGGCCTTGGCCTCCTCGGGCCAGCTGCTGGGGTCGGCGGCGACGAAGCCCTCGCTGTAGTCCTGATGCATGGCCGCATAGACGCACCGCTGCGGCTCGGGAGTGGCGGCGATCAGGGCGACCCGGAAGCGGGGATCCATGGGGAGGGGCGTGGGTGCTTGGGTGGACAGGGCGTCAGCCGTGGCTGCGGGGATCCGCCATCACGGCCGGTGCCTGGGCCGTGTCGGCCAGAGTGCTCACGGCGCCGACGCCGGCCAGGCGTGGCAGCGGCGTGCCATCGATCAGGGCCTCGACCAGGGCGTTCAGTTCAGGGGCGCTGCGGGCTCCGAGGGAGCGGCCCACGGATTGGCCGGTCTTGTCGAACAGTTCCAGCTGGGGAATGCCGTTCACCTCATAGCGCTCGATCTCCGGCAGCCAGCGCGGGTTGTCGACATTGAGCAGCACCACGTTGAGCCGATCACGATGCTGCCGCTCCACCGCCTCCATGGCCGGCGCCATCGATCGGCAGGCCTCGCACCAGTCGGCGTAGAACTCCACCAGGCTGGGGCGGCCGTTGCTCAGGGCCACCGGCAGATCCAGCGACCGGCGGGCCAGCTGCTCCAGCGGCGCCTCCGGATGGAGACCTCCCCGCAACCACACCAACGCCACCGCCAGCGCCGCGGCGATCACCGCCAGCAGCACCCGCTCGCGTCGGCCCAGGGGGCTTGAGGGCGGGGAAGGGTCGCTTGGGTTCGCCATCTGCCGCAGGGAGCCAGCCGGCACTCTGGCAGTTCCGCGTCAGCCCTGACCTGGACAGCCTTGCTAGCGTCCTGCCCTGAGGATGCGGCCCCGTGAAACGACGCCTCACGCTGCATTTCCCCCGGGAAGCGGTGCACCAGCCGATCACCTACCGGCTTGCTGTCGACTTCGACATCGCCGCCAAGATTTTGCGGGCCCAGATCGCGCCGAATCAGAGCGGCACCATGGTGGTGGAGCTCTCCGGTGACATCGACGAGCTGGAGGCCGCTGAGGCCTGGCTGGAGAGCCAGGGGCTGGCCCTCAACCGTGCCCCTGGGGAGATCCGGATCGATGCCCAGCGCTGCGTCGATTGCGGCATCTGTACCGCCATCTGCCCCAGTGGAGCCCTGCGTTGCGAAGCGCCGGTCTGGAGGCTGAACTTCGAGGCGGACCGCTGTCTCGTCTGTGAGCAGTGCATCCCCAGCTGCCCGCTCGAGGCCATCGCCCTGGTGCTGGATCAGCCATGACCCTGGATCGGCCATGAATTCAGTGCTGCGCCTGATCGCCCTGCCGTTCAGGGCTCCCCTCGTGCTCCTGCTGATCGGGGTGAGTGTCTATCTCGGCATGCACTGGACCCTCACCCTGCCGGAGTTGAGCCAGCGCTTTTCAAGTCCCGGCCACTTCATCCTGCTGGTGGAGTATCTGCACGCCGTGGTGGTGGTGGTGATCTGCACGATGCCGGATCTACTCCTGTTCCGTCTGTCGCAGCTCATGGCCGCCAGCCGGGTGGTGAGCCTGGTGGTGAGCCTGCTGCTGGTCACCCTGGCCGGTCTTTATCTCCTGCACCTCAACATCCTGGCCAATGTGCTGATCCTGGCGCCGGCCGTGCTGCTGGCCCGTCTGGATCTGGTGCGGATCCGGGTGGTCCCCTCCTCCACCACCATGGTTCTGGTGCTCAACATCCTGGTGCTGAGTGGCCTCATGGCAGGACGCTGGCTGAGCACCCACGGCCAGGCGTTGGGGGCTTCGGCCTGATCGTGGCAGTCCCCTGGCTGTAACTCCAGAGGTTGCCCAGCACCTTCTTCACGTAGAGCCGCGTTTCCGGATAGGGGATCGCCTCCACCCAGAGTTCCGGTTCGTCCCGCAGGCGGCGCCGTTCAGCCGGGTCGGCCAGCCAGCCGGTCACGGCCCCCGGGCCGGCGTTGTAGCTGGCGATCATCGGCAGGAGCTGCTGATCCCACTGGCGAGCCAGTTGGTGCAGATAGAGGGCGCCGAGGCGGGCGTTGAGGCCGGGATCCTCCAGCTCCCGGCTGCTCATCGGCCGGCCCGCCAGCTCTGAAGCGGTACTGGGCAGCAGTTGCAGCAGCCCCACGGCGTCAGCGGGAGAGTGCACGGATGGGGTGAAACGTGACTCCTGCTTGGCCACCGCCAGCAGCAGGCTCACGGGCAGCCCTACGGGGGCTGCCGCCATCTGAAATTCCGGCAGGAAGCGCTTGGGGTGGAGGCTGCGCTCCAGCAGGGGCTGCAGCCCGCAGGGATCCGGGGCGAGCCGCAGGGAGGCCAGCTCCAGCTGCCCGAGGCCTGTCCAGTCGTCGCCGACACCCTGGCGCAGCCGCCCCTCCACCAGCAGGGTGGCGCTGTCGCCGGGCGGCACGTTGCCACGGCGCTGGCGCCATTGCTCCCAGGCCTCGAGCCGTTGATCGAGGCGCCAGAGGGTATCGAGCCTGGGATCACCCCTCCGCAGGGGCCACCAGGGCTCGCCGCTGGCGGCAGGTTCGCCGGGGTTGGGCAGGGGGGTGGCCTGTGCGTCCAGCAGGGTGTCGGCAGCGGGATCTCCCAGCTGGGCGGCGGCCCGCCAGGCGTAGTAGCCCCCGGGCCACTGCCGGCGCAGCTCCTGCCAGCGGATGAGCCCCGCCTGGCGGTCCCCCTGGCG
>NZ_JAYGIC010000101.1:0-5429 GCF_034931105.1 Synechococcus sp. CCY9201
GCGGGGAGGCCCCGGTAGGCCCAGCAGTTGCAGGGCCCGCCGCTGGGGCCGCCAGGGCCGCAGGGGGCGCCCGATCAGGCTGCGCTCCAGGTTGGTGGCCAGCACCGGCGCAGACCGCACAGCCCAGACCCCCGAGGCAGCACGCGGATCTATTCCAATCAGGCCGCAATCTCCGCTGGCAAAGATCGTCGCCTCACCGATCACCCGCAGGCTCGAATCAGTGATCACCCGGCCCGAGGTCGGCTCCACCGGCAGTCCCGCGGCGGGCGCGCCAGTGGAGCCGGCCCAAGCCGCAGCGCCAACGTCCGGCGGCGACAACCTGGAGGCCGCCTGGGCCGCCTTCGAGACCCGGCAGGAGCTGGAGGCCCTCAAGCGCCGCCAGGGCCATACCACCTGAGGAGGCGCCCGGCCTGATGGGATTTCTGCTGAGCAAGCTGCTGCCGCTGGGGCTCTACCCCCTCGGCCTGGCCCTGGTGCTGCAACTGGTCGGCCTGGCGGGCCGGCGGCGGCGCTGGGGACCGTGGCTGTCGGGCGGTGGGGTGCTGCTGCTCTGGATCGCGGCGATGCCGTACACCAGCCGTCAGCTGGTCTGGGGGCTGGAGGAACCGGCGGCGTTCCTCACCCCTGCCGTGATCCCCCGCGCCGATGCGGTGGTGGTGCTGGGCAGCGGCCTCAGACCCGCCCTGGCGCCGCGGCGCCAGGTGGAGGTCAACGAGGCGGGCGACCGGCTGCTCACCGGCCTGCGGTTGCTGCGGCAGGGCAAGGCACCGGTGCTGCTCACCAGCGGCGCCAAGGTGCACTTCGCCAGCGGCGACCCTGCCCCCGCCGAGGCGGAGGTCGCCCGCCAGCTGGCGATCGATCTGGGGGCTCCCCCCGCGGCGATCCTCACCAACCCGGGCTCGCGCACCACCGCCGAAGAGGCCCGCGACATCGGCCAGCTGGGCCGCCAGCGGGGCTGGACACGCATTCTGCTGGTGACCAGCGCCACCCATATGCCCCGGTCGCTGGCCACCTTCCGGCGCCGCAGTGGCCTGGAGGTGATTCCGGTGGCCTGCGATTTCCAGCTGACCAGCCGCAGGAACTACGGCAGGCCAACGGTCGCCAGTGTGATGCTGGATCTGGCTCCCGATGCCGGTGCGCTGCTGCTCACCAGCCAGACGCTCAAGGAACACCTGGGGCTGCTGGTCTACCGGCTCAAGGGCTGGAGCTGAACCGGCCCGGGCTCACTTCTTGGGAGCAGGGGGCACCAGGCTGACGCCCTCGGGCGGCGGGGTGGGGTCGGGATCGGCGATCAACATGTGCTGCAGCACGATCTCAGGACGTTCGCTGTCGCGCCAGCGGATCCGATAGGCCGGCATCTTGGTGCCACGGCTGGTGGTCTGCTCCACCGGCTCCATCACCCATCCTCGGCGCGAACGACCCTGGGGGTTGCGCTTCACGACCGCATCTGCGTGCTGGAAGCGGAAACCGACGCGCTCGCCACTCATGGAATCGCTGCCCCCGTTGGGGGAGATTGCCTACCGAAGTGATTATCCCATTGCGCCCCTCAGGCCTCACCGCCCTGCTCGGGGCGGGTCTCCGCCCGCTGCTCCGGCCGCAGCAACGGAAAGGCGATCACGTCGCGGATCGAGGGGCTGTCGGTGAGCAGCATCACCAGCCGGTCGATGCCGATACCAAGACCGCCGGTGGGGGGCATGCCCACCTCGAGGGCCTGCAGGAAATCCTCATCCACACCCTGGGCCTCCAGGTCGCCGGCCGCCTTGCGCTCCTGCTGGGCCTCCAGGCGCTGGCGCTGATCCACCGGGTCGATCAGTTCGCTGAAGGCGTTGGCGGTTTCGCGCCCCACGATGAACAGCTCAAACCGCTCCACCATCCCGGGCTTGCTGCGGTGGGCCCGCGCCAGGGGTGAATTCTCCACCGGGTAATCGAGCACGAAGGTGGGCTGGATCAGGCTCTCCTCCACCCGCTGCTCGAAGGCCTCCACCAGCAGGCGGCCGACGGAATCGGCCAGGGCCGGCGCCACGAGGCCCTGGCTTTCCATGGCGTCGGCGGCCTGCTGCCGCGTGGAGAAGGTGGTGAAGTCGAGCCCGGTGGCGTCCTGCACCAATTCCTGCATGGTGGCGCGACGCCAGGGCGGCGTCAGATCAATCGCGGTGCCCTGGTAGGTGATCGCGGTGGTGCCGCACACCTGCTGACAGACGTGGGCGATCAGCTGCTCGGTGAGCTCCATCATGTCGGTGTAGTCGGCGTAGGCCTGGTAGACCTCCACGGACGTGAACTCGGGGTTGTGGCGGGTGCTCACCCCCTCGTTACGGAAGATGCGGCCCAGCTCATAGACCCGCTCGAAGCCGCCCACCACCAGCCGTTTGAGGTGCAGCTCGGTGGCGATGCGCAGGGTCAGGGGCAGATCGAGGGTGTTGTGGTGGGTCTCGAACGGCCGGGCATCGGCACCGCCGGGCTGGCTCTGCAGCACCGGTGTCTCGATCTCCAGGAAATCCCGCTCATCCAGCCAGCGGCGCATGGCACTCACCGCCAGGGCACGACGCCGGAAGGTCTCGCGGGTGTGGGGCGACACGATCAGATCGAGGTAGCGCTGCCGGTAGCGCTTCTCCACATCGGCCAGGCCGTGCCACTTGTCCGGCAGCGGCTGCAGACTCTTGCTCAACATCGACCAGCGCTTCACCTTCACCGAGAGCTCGCCCCGGTCGGTGCGGCGCAGACTGCCCTCCACACCGATCAGGTCACCGGCATCGACCAGGGACGTGAGGTGGGCAAAGGCCTCAGGGTCCTCCGGCAGGGAGGCGGCCAGGGTGGCCTTGTCGATGAAGAGCTGGATCGGGCCGCTCTGATCGGCCAGGGTGAAGAAGGCGAGCTTGCCCATCACCCGACGGGTCATCACCCGACCTGCGATTGCAACGCTGAGGTCACGCTCCTCGCCCTTGGGCAGATCGGCATGGGCGGCCTGGAGCTCAGCGGTGCTGTGGCTGGGCTCGAAACGCAGGGCATAGGGACCCTGGCCCAGCGCAGCGAGGGTCCGGGCTTTCTCCAGGCGGGTCTCGCGCAGCTCCGACAAGGGTCTGACGACTATCTGATGGCGCCCCATCCTGCAGGATCGAAGGTCAGGCGATGACCTGGATCTCTCGGGGTCTGGGTCTTCAGAGGCCTCGATCTTCCGGGTCAGCCAGCAGCCGCCAGGCTGGCGTCACCCATCCGCTGGGAGGCGTATCCGGTGCCCCGCACGGTGAGGATCAGCTCAGGGTTGCGCGGATCGGGCTCCAGCTTGCCCCGCAGCCGGGCCACGTAGACATCCACAACGCGCAGATCGGCGGCGCGGCGCGGCGGGTAGCCCCAGAGCTGCTCGAGGATCTCGGCCCGTGGCACCACCCGGCCAGGCTCGCGGAACAGCAGTTCCAGCAGGCTGAATTCGGTGTAGGTGAGGGCAATGCGCTCGCCGTCGCGGGTCACCTGGCGTCGATTGGTGTCCACCACCAGATCACCCAGGCGCATTACACCGCTGCCCACCGGCACATCGCGGGGTTCACTGCCGGCCGAACCGCGGCCTACCCGGCGCAGGATCGTGGCGATGCGGGCCTCGAGCTCCTTGGGGCTGAAGGGCTTGGGCAGGTAATCGTCGGCCCCCAGATCGAGACCGGCGACCCGCTCGGCGATGGCATCGAGAGCCGAAAGAAAGATGATCGGCACGCAGGATTCCGCCCGGAGCCGGCGGCAGACCGCGAAGCCATCCAGCTTGGGCAGCATCACATCGAGCACCACCAGATCGGGCTGCTCCTGGTGGAACAGGGCCAGGGCCTCCTCGCCGTCCTCGGCGCAGACCACCCGATAGCCGGCGATCTGCAGCCGCATCACCAGCACCCGCCGCACGGCAGCTTCATCGTCCACCACCAGAAGGGTGGCCCTGGGATCCGATGGCATCTCCTGATCGAAACTCCCCCCAGGCAAGCCTTCAGCCTGCTGCGGTCGCTGCTGAGGCTGAAGCTCCACGGGCATGGGCCACGATCAAAGTGAAGAATCGCAACCCTACCTGCTCACTTTCCCCCTCTGCCGCCAACCCAGCCGGCCAGCCCGGTGATTCGGTTGAGGCTTAAGGATTTCTGCGGAACTTCGCCTGGGGGGATTCGACGGCGTCTCAGGGCCAGCGGGCCTCGGCGTAGCGGTTCCACTCCTGCTCCGCTGCCGCCAGGGCCTGATCGCTGCCCATCTGCCCCAGCATCGCCCGCTGCAGCTGGGTGTAGAGGATCGCCTGGAGCCGCTTGACGCCCGGGCTGGCCGGCACCAGCACCCGCGCCTGGCCCAGCGTTTCGGCGGAGAGCATGCGGGCCTGCCGCACCAGCTGGTCAGGCCGACCCTGGGGCCGCTCCTGCGCCAAAGCCGCCTCCAGCTGGTCCAGCGCGCCCGTTGCCGAGGGCAGCACCCGCGCCTGCTCGGCGAAGGCCAGCTGGTTGGTGGCGTCCGTGAGGAACAGGGCGAAGCTGAGGGCCTCCTTCGGCAACCGACTCTGACGCGGCACCGCCAGGTTCATCACCGCCACATTGGCCTCGCCGCCGGCACCGGTGAGTGGTGGGAACGGGGCCGTGACCGCTGCGATGCCGGGGGCGTTGGTCTGGATGCTGCGCAGGAACTCGGCGCCGCTGGCCACCTGGGCCAGCTCCCCGCTCTGGTAGAGCTCGATCGCCCGGCGGTAGCCCTGGCTCACCACCTCCCGTGGCAGCAGGCCGCGGCGGTAGAGGTCGGTCCAGAAGGCGAAGGCGCGGCGGCCCTCCGGGCTGTTGAAGGCCGCCCGCTGACGTCCGTCCAGCAGGCGCACATCCATCTGCACCAGGGATTCGAGCAACTCAGCTGAGTCGTCCGGCACCACGGTCACGAACAGGGCGTAGCGACCGGTGCGGCGTTTCACCGCCTCGGCGTAGGCAGGCACCTCCTGCCAGCGCAGGGGCGGGCGGCTGTAGCCGGCCTTGGCGAGCAGATCCCGGTTGGCCAGGGTGATCCGGGCCGTCAGATACCAGGGCACGGCGAACTGGCTGGGCGGGCCGTCGGGGCCGGGCAGCTGGCCGGCCTTCCAGACCTTGGGCAGATAGGTCTGGGCCGCATCAGGCGGCAGCAGGGGATCGAGGGGCAGCAGGCCCCCCTTGCTGGCCAGGTTGGCGGCGAAGAGCGGATTGAGGTTCACCACGTCCGGCGCGGTGCGGGCGAACACCGCCGCGAGGAGCTTGCGCTCCACCGAACTCCAGGGCAGGTCGGTCCAGCGCACTCGCACACCTGGATTCCGCTGTTCCCAGGCGGCGATCACCCCACGGATGTAGTCGTTGAAGCGGGGCGCCAGATCCAGGGTCCAGAACTGGATCTCCGGCTCGGGCGGTTGGGCGGGCCTGCAGGCGGCCAGCCCCAGGGCGGCAGCAAGGGCGAGGCTC